>DATFRX010000205.1:0-14159 GCA_035262905.1 Nocardioidaceae bacterium | reverse complement strand
CTTGCGTACGGCATGGCCCGACCGCCAACGCTGCCTCGTGTCGCGACGCGGTTAGAAGCGCTCGCCGGTGATCCGCTCGTACGCCTCGACGTAACGTGCCCGGGTCTTGTCGACGATCGCCTCGGGCAGCGACGGCGGCGGCTCGCCGGAGCTCTTGGACCAGCCGCTCTCGGCCGACGTCAGCCAGTCGCGAACGAACTGCTTGTCGAACGACGGCTGCGCTCGGCCCGGCTCCCACTGGTCAGCGGGCCAGAATCGCGACGAGTCCGGGGTCAGCACCTCGTCGGCCAGAACGACCGTCCCATCGGCGCGGGCACCGAACTCGAACTTGGTGTCGGCCAGGATGACGCCGCGCTCACGGGCGATCGACTCGCCGCGGGCGTAGACCCGAAGCGTCAGATCGCGAAGCTGGGCCGCCAGGTCCTTGCCGACCGACTGCTCGACGTCCTCGTACGTCATCGCTTCGTCGTGCTCGCCGATCGGTGCCTTCGTCGTCGGCGTGAAGATCGGCTCGGACAACCGGTCACCGTCGCGGAGTCCGCCCGGCAGCGCAATGCCGCAGACGGTGCCGGTGCGGTTGTACTCCGCGAGGCCCGACCCGGTCAGGTAGCCCCGCGCCACACACTCGACCATGTACATGTCGAGTCGCTCCACCACGACGCCCCGACCACGCACCTCTTCAGGCACATCGGTCGAGACCAAGTGGTTCGGCACCAGGTCTCGCAGTTGCTCGAACCACCACAGCGACAGGCGGGTCAGGACCTCGCCCTTGTCGGGGATGCCCGGCTCGAGGACGTAGTCGTAGGCCGATATCCGGTCGGAGGCCACCATCAGCAGATTGCCGTCGGCCAACTCGTAGAGGTCGCGGACCTTGCCGGAGTGCAGATGCGTCGCGTTCTCGATCGTCAGTGCCACGACCGACATGCTGCCAGACGCACCCGGGCGGAGTTCCGGGCAGGCGGCTACAGGATCGCCTCCGGCTGGTACGCGGCGGCCTCCGGATGCCGCGCGACGACGGACTCCACCTGGCGTACGACGGCGTCGACCTGATCCCTCGCGGCGCCGGTGAACGCGATCGGGTCGTCGACGACGGCATCCAACGCGGCCCGATCCAGCCCGAGTCGCGGATCGCCGGCCAGCCGGTCGAGCAGCTCCGACTCCGAGGCGCCGTCGGCCTCGCGCGACGCGAGCGCCACTGCCACCGCGTGCTCCTTGATCGCCTCATGCGCCTGCTCGCGGCCGACGCCGGCTCGCACGGCCGCCATCAGGATCTTCGTCGTCGCGAGATAGGGCAGATAGCGGCGCAGCTCACGATCGACCACGGCCGGGAACGCCCCGAACTCGGCGAGCACCGTCAGCATCGTCTCCAGCACCCCGTCGGCGGCGAAGAACGCGTCGGGCAGCGCGACCCGGCGTACGACCGAGTCGGACACGTCGCCCTCGTTCCACTGGTCGCCGGCCAGCTCGCCGAGCATCGCGAGATTGCCGCGTACGACGACGGCGAGGCCGTTGATCCGCTCGCAGGACCGGGTGTTCATCTTGTGTGGCATCGCCGACGATCCGACCTGACCGGCCCGGAAGCCCTCGGTCACCAGCTCGGCGCCGGCCATCAGCCGGATGCTGGTCGCAAAGTTGGACGGCCCCGCGACCAGCTGTACCAGTGCACTGACGGCGTCGAAGTCCAGCGACCGCGGATAGATCTGACCGACGCTGTCGAGGACCCGGTCGAAGCCCAGATGCGTCGCGACCCGGCGTTCCAACTCGACCAACCGGTCCGGATCATCGCCGAGCAGGTCGAGCTGATCCTGGGCGGTGCCCATCGGCCCCTTGATCCCTCGCAGCGGGTAGCGAGCGATCAGCTCCTCCAGCCGTTCGAACGCCACCAGGAGCTCGTTGGCCGCCGTCGCGAACCGCTTCCCGAGCGTCGTCACCTGTCCCGGAACGTTGTGACTGCGGCCGGCGATCGCCAGCTCCCGATGCTCGGTCGCGAGCTCCGCGAGCCGGGCCAGCACCGCGACGGCATGGTCGCGGACCAGCTGCAGCGAGTCGCGCACCTGCAGCTGCTCGACGTTGTCGGTCAGGTCGCGCGACGTCATCCCCTTGTGGATCTGCTCATGACCGGCGAGCGCATTGAACTCCTCGATCCGCGCCTTGACGTCATGCCGGGTCACCCGTTCGAGGGCGGCGATCGCCTCCAGGTCGACCTTGTCGACGGCCTGCTCGTACGCTTCGATCGTCCCGCTCGGGAACTCGACACCCAGCTCGGCCTGGGCCCGCAGTACGGCGATCCACAACTGACGCTCGAGCACCACCTTGTGCTCCGGCGTCCAGAGCCGAACCAGCTCGGCGGACGGATAGCGCTGGGCCAAGACGTTGGGAATCGTCATGTCCACATTGTCTCGTACGGCTCCCGCAGGACGGCGACGCCGTCTCGCGGAAGCACGCAACTGATCGGGTGCGAGTGCACCTGTTCGGTTGCGAGATCACTGCGGATCCGGCCGACCGCGACGTCCGAGCCCGAAGCCGGCCATGGCTGATCGGTGTCAGGCAGCTGGCAGCCGACCGAATTCGCGGAGGATTCGCAGGGCCTCCAGGGTCCGCTGGCCGCGCCACTCGAGTCGGGCGGCGGCGCTCGGGGGATCCCAGTCGAGCGGCCAGCCGCCGTCCTCGGACTGGGCCTGTTCGAGTGCGTCGAGGTGGGCGTCGAGCAGGTCGGTCGGGAACAACTCGCGAGCCCACGCGGCAGTCGGCGCCAGCTGCAATGGGGTGAGGCCGTAGTCGGTGGCGTTCGGGTCGCGTCGGAGGTAGGCGGCGGACGGGACCGCGGCGGCCGCCTGGTCGCGGAGCGCGGGCTGGTCGACCTGGTCGAGGAACCGGAGCACCTCGCGAAGCAGATGCGCCTCGGGCTCCGGACCGCGTCGCAGCTCATCGAGGCAGTAGTCCGTCGCCCGATCCAGCCACGGATGCCCGAAGCCGAGCGCACACAGGGACGCCGCAATGGCGAGTGTCGGCTGCAGACTGGGTGGCCGCTCCGTGTCCTGCCAGTGGTCGGCCCGGGGGAAGCCGGCCGCCGTCGGCAGGATGATCGGGACTGCGCCCCGCCCGCCGGCCACCGTCTCGAGGAACTCGCAGCACCCGGTCAACAGGTCGTCGGCGCGGCCATCGACATCGGCGATCACCGTCAGGCCGAAGCCGACGAACAGTGGCTGGCTGCCCGGACATCGCAGGTCGGGCTCGAGCGCGTGGCCGAGTCCGCCGTCGTCGTTCTGGTACGCCCGAACCGCCTGGACGACTCCGGACGCCGGCGCGTCCTCGAACAGGGTCAGGAACAGTCGCCGCTCGAGCAGCCGCGCTTCGCGATGCAGGAACTCACGTGCCGCGTCCCAGGACGCCATGGACCGAACCTAGGGGACGCGACCGACACGTACGCCGCTCAGAGCACGGCGTCGAGGAACTTCCGGGTCTCCGGCTTCTCGGTGGCCTCGAAGATCTTCTCGGGCTCGGCTTCCTCCCACACGACTCCCTCGTGGAAGAACAGCATCCGATCGGACACCTCGCGGGCGAAACCCATCTCGTGGGTCACGACGATCATCGGCATGTGTAGGTCGGTGGCCAGGGACTTCATCACGGCGAGCACTTCGCCGATCAGCTCGGGGTCGAGCGCGGACGTCGGCTCGTCGAACAGCATCGCCTCCGGCCGCATCGCCAGGGCGCGGGCGATCGCAACCCGCTGCTGCTGACCGCCGGACAGCCGGATCGGGTGCTCGTCGGCCTTGTCGGCGAGGCCGACCCGGTCGAGCAACTCGAGGGCGTGCGCCTTGTTGTCCTTGAGTCCGGCGCAGATCGGCGCGACTCGTACGTTGTCGAGCGCCGTCATGTGCGGGAACAGATTGAACTGCTGGAAGACCATGCCGACATGCAGCCGGAGCTTGCGGATCTGCTCGCGCTTGCGACGGGTACGGAAGCCGCCGGTCAGCCGTACGCCGGCGACCTCGATCGTGCCCTTGGTCGGGTCGTCGAGGAAGTTGATGCAGCGCAGGAAGGTCGACTTGCCGGATCCGGACCGGCCGAAGACCACGACGACTTCGCCCTTGTGCAGCTCGAGGTCGACGCCCTTGACCACCTCGAGCCGGCCGAACCGCTTGTGCAGACCTTCGACCCGGATGACCGCTTCGTTGTCGCTCATCCGCCGCCTCCCCCACCGTGGGCCTGCTCCTCAGCGGCTACCGCGCGCCGATCCTGGTCGCGCACGTAGCCACGCGACACCCTGGCCTCGAGCCGACGCTGGAAGAACGTGAAGATGATCGTCAGTCCCCAGTAGAGGGCGGCGGCGACCACGAGCGCCTCGAGGTTCTTGAAGTCCGCCTTGCCGACCAGTCCGGCCCGGCGGAAGATCTCCGCGTGCGCGATGCTGACGCCGAGGAACGACACGAGTGCGGTGTCCTTCATCATCGCGATGAACTCGTTGCCGGTCGGCGGAATGATCACCCGGAACGCCTGCGGCAGCACCACCCGGCGCATCTTCTGGCGGTAGGTCATGCCCAGCGCGTCGGCCGCCTCGCCCTGGCCGGCTGCGACCGACTGGATGCCGGCTCGGAAGATCTCGGTCATATAGGCGCCGTAGTTGAGCCCGAGGGCGAGGGTGCCGGCGACGGCCGCATCCAGCACCAACGCGTCCTCGAAGCTCCGCGAGAACAGCTCGGGGTACTGCACGTGCAGGTTGATCCCGATCTGCGGGAGTGCGAGATAGATCAGGAACATCTGCACGATCAGCGGCGTGCCGCGGAAGAACGAGATGTAGAAGCCGGAGATCCCATACGCGATCGGGTTCGACGAGATGCGAGCCAGCGCGCCCAAGAGGGCGAGCACGACCGCGATCGCGATGCCGCCGAGCGCGATGTAGAGCGTGTACTGCAGGCCCTTCGCGATGAAGGTGAAGTTGTCCCGCATCCAGTCGGTGTCGAACTTCGCGATCCAGAAGAAGAAACCCAGCAGGGCGAAGATGACGACCCAGACCAGCGCGACCTTCAGTCGGAAGGGGATCCGCGCGCTGGTGACAGCCAGCCGCTCGAAACGATCGCCCATCGCGTCACTGCTGAACGGTGAGATCGGTCCCGTCGTACCACTTCTTGGAGAACTGCGTCAGGGTGCCGTCCTGGTGCATGTCGCCGATGATGCCATCGACGGCCTCGACGAGACTGGTGTCGTCCATCGGCGAGCTCTTGTCGAAGGCGGCCGACAGCGGCTCGTAGAAGACCGGGTCACCGACGATCTTGACCGGCTTGCCACTGTCGATGAAGCCCTGGGCAGTGGTCAGCGAGGTGATCACGGCATCCAGCCGGGTGCCGTCGCCGAGCGACAGGTCCTGGAGCGCCGTCGTGTCGGTGTCGTAGCCGTGGACGTCGGCGTCGTCGATGATGTAGTCGAACGAGTAGCCCTTGATGTTCAGGTTCTTGTTCAGGAACTGCTCGTAGGTGCAGGCGCTGCAGACGCCGATCGAGGCACCGTCGAGATCAGTGCTCAGGTCCTGGACCGACGTGTTGTCCTTGTGCACCACCACGACGGCCGGCGTGTAGTAGTACGGCTGGGTGAAGTCGAGGACTTCCTGGCGGTCGTTGGTCGGGGTCATCGACCCGACGCTCATGTCCCACCGACCGTTCCAGTTGCCGGCCGTCAGGACGTCCCAGGAAGGCGTCTCCCACGAGATGTTCACACCGAGCCGGTCGGCGATCTCGGTGGCGACGTCGATGTCGAAGCCTTCGTAGTCGCCGGTGTCCTTGTTCAGTGACGACTGCGGCGGATAGGCCGGGTCGGTCGAGACCCGGATCTCACCGGCGTCACAGATGTCGGCGAGCAGGTCGCCAGAGGCGTTGGTGTCGGCGCAAACCGTGCCGCTCGCTGCCTGGCTCCCCGAACTGTCGTCCGATCCGCAGCCGGCGATCCCGAGCACGATCACGGCCAACGCGGACAGAACGGCCGAAGACTTCCGCATGGAGTTACCTCCCTCGTAACGGCCCCGAGGGTATCGCCGTGTACGGAGCGTTGTCATTAGGTACTAGGTCACGATTACTGACCCATCAGTCAATCGTTGTCAGTCCTATACACGCAGGCGTACGAATGCCTCGTACCGACGGCCACCGAGTGGCGCATTGTGTCCCGGATATCGCTGCCAAACGGGTCACGCTGCGCCACTCGGCGCCTGGTCAGGCCGGCGCTACTGGTCGAGCCAGTAGATCGCCGACGCGAGTGCCGGCCACTCCCGCTCCGGATCGGCCCGGTAGAGCGGATCCAGGGCGAACGTGGCGATCCGGGCCTGGCTCCCCGCGGCCGTGCTCGAGCCGTGCACGATGATCGGTGCGTCGGTCGGCGCCGTCCGGGCGCTCGGCCGCCACATTCCGGCCAGGAAGAATCCCTCGCCACCGAATCGGGCGTCGATCGTGGCCGACGCCGGTACGGTCGCGAACCAGGCGATCGGATCCGCGATCGCGGTGTCCTGCGCCGGATAGGCGCCGGTCACCTGGTTCTGCGCGCCGCCGACCTGTGCCCATCGGACGATCCCGCTCTGGCCGCCTCCGCTCACCGAACCGATCGTCAGCCCGGCGAACTGTCCGGCGCCGTTCGACCCGATGAAGTTGGCACCGCTCGGTCCAGCACCGGCATAGCCGCCACCGCCCTGGAAGAACGCCGTCAGCCGCTGCCTCGCAGTTGCGCCGCTCGGCCAGCCGGCCGCGTTGTAGACGACGTCGACGTCGGCGAGCGGGTTCGGACCGTTCGCGTTGTTCAGTGCCGAGGACGCGTTGGTCGCCACGGCGCTGGCGGCGAAGCCGAGATTCTGCAACGCCCACGTCGCCTGGTCCTGCGTGTTTGCCAGGATCGCCACCCGCGGCACCCGGTCGATGGGCTCCGAGCTCGGAGCGGCGACACCGTCATTGCGGTCGAACGTCGCGCCGGTCTGCTGGCCGACCTGCGTCATCGCCTGGACCGCCGCTGCGTCGGAGTCGCCCACCGAGAAGATGACCGTGCCCGCCGGCTGCTGGCCACCACTCGAACTCGTGAACGGCTGGAGTGCGAGCTGCGCCGGCACACCCTGACCTATCAGGGCGTTGACCGCCCGAACCGACGACGGTGCGTCGACCGCGATCGAGTAGAAGTCCGAGCTTCCTGCAACCGGACCGGTCTCGAGCGGGTTCGGCTCGCTGATCGGATCGGTCGGCGGCTGGAACTTCGCGTCGGCCGGGATCTGGACGGTGGTCGCGCCCCACAGCGAGCCGTGGCTCCATGCCGCCGGCGGCGCGTACAGGGTGTCGACCCGGTCGGAGATGTCCTCGCCGACGCTCAGTGTCGTGTCGGCCAGGCCACGTTTGGGCTGGTCCATCCAGACGATGTACGAGTCCTTCGGGAAGGTCTGGCCCTCCCACTTGATCTTGCGCTTGGAGGTGGTGACCTCGAGCTCCTGGAACAGCAGCCAGTCGACCAGCCGGTTTGCCTCGGCGTTGCTGCGCTGGTCGCCGCCGAACGGGATCACGTACGCCTTCGGGTACGGCGACATCCAGTCGTGCTCCGGGCCGAACGGCTCGTCGCAGCAGTCGGCCCGCGGTGCGCCCTCGATGCCTCGCTGGTAGACCTCCATCTGGTCGGACAGCATGGCCTCGGCGTGCTGCGAGACGTAGCGCATGCTGGCCCAGACCGAGACGTACTGCACGGTCTTCGACCCGATGCTCCCGCCACAGCTGTCCCAGCACATCTCGATCGTCGAGGAGTCCATCGCGCCGGACAGCTGCGCGTAGGTCGGCGTGTAGAACGGGCCCCAGTCGTCGAAGCCCTGCGACGTCTTCGGGCTCGGCTCGCTGCCGTCGGCGCACAGCGGGTCGGCCAGCTCGGCGTCCGCACACCAGTCGAGTACCGGGACCTGGGTGTCGTAGCCGGCCGTGTGCATCGCGTCCACGACTGCGTCCACCCGGTCGATGTTCCACGGCTGGTAGAGGTCGTAGTCAATGCCAGGGTTGTGCGGCCTGGTCTGACCGTCGATCTCGGTCGGGTCGTAGTAGCCGTGCAGGTCGAGCATGCTCACCGGCAGCCAGTCCCGCATCACGCTGACCGACGCCTTCACCTCGTCCTGGGACTGGGTGAAGAAGTCGCGGTTCATGTCGAAGTTGTTGCCGTTGCGGCGGACGCCGGCCACTCGGCCGTCCGGATTGATCGTCGGCACGAAGACGATGATCAGGTTGTCGAGCACGAAGTCGACGTCCGGGTCGGCGCCGCGCGGTGTGGTCGCGAGGTCGCGAATGATCTGCATGATCGCGTCGGTGCCCTCGACCTCGCCGCCGTGGATGTTGCCTTGGACGTAGATCGGCACCTTGGTCTGGTCGCCCCAGCGCTCGATCAGCTGCTGGGCGCGGGCCGGGTTGGTGAGCGCGAGATCGCGGATCTGGTGCCAGTGGTCCGAGGCGGTGCGCTGCGCGGCCGTCTCGCGAGCGTCGAAGACGACGCCGTAGATCGGCCGGTGGTGCACCGTGGAGGCGCCGATCTGCTGTACGTCCAGCCGCCGCGGCACGCCGGCGTCGGCGGCCTCCTGCTGGATGTTGTCGAGGGTGCAGCCGATCGCGGCGTACGGCATCAACGCGAGCGGTGGGTCCTGCCAGTCGTCGACGTACTCACCGGTCGTTGGAGCGCACCACTCCTCGCCGTACGTCGGTCCGAGGCCGTGCGAGATCGGCGTGCCGTCCCACGGTGGACCGTCCGCAGCGGCCGACGCAGACAGTGCGTCGGCCGAGAAGGCGGCGGTCACCGGTGCGGCGATCGCCGTGGTCACGGCCAGCGCACCGATCGCGCCGGCCGCGGCCCATTGTCGGGTTCGGGATCTTCTGGATCGATGGGTTTGTGGTCTGCTCATCGACGCCTCCAAGGGGCCCGTGAATCGCATCCAGCCGCATGCGGCTGACCGACATCGACTCCCCGAGCGAGGCGGGATCGGTACAGAGTTACTGACCGACGAGTCAGTTTAGAGGCTCCCGAACCCGGCGTCGAGAGCTTGACCACGGTAAGGACATCACCGCGCCTGTGCCTCTGTCACTCGTCGGTCAGGTTCGACCACATCGCGGCCTGGGCGACCAGCGGCCACTCGCGCTCCGCATCCCCTCGGGAGAACGGATCGGTGGCCAATCCGAAGTACCGGCTGCCCGCCAAAGTCGTGCCGTGCACGGCGATCGGCGCACTGGCCGCCCGCGGGTCCCGGTCGCGCCACAGCCCGGCGACGAACATGTCGGTCGTCGACGGCCGGTAGCGAGCGTCGACGACGGCGCCGGTCGGCAGCGTCGAGAACCAGCTCACGTCGGAGAGCACGAGCAGCGTGTCGGTCGCCGGATAGCCGCCGGTGATCGGCCCGTTCGAGGCCACGTTGGACCACTTGGCGATGCCGCCGCTGGCCTCGTCGGTGCCCCGAACCAGGTTGCCCTGGACGAGGGCCGGCTGCGCCTTCGACAGGAAGGCGAAGTTGGTCACCGACTGGCCGGTCCCGATGTAGCCGCCGCCGCGCTGGAAGAACGCCTGCAGCCGCGCCCGAGCGGTGGCGTCGCGACCCTGCGGGAAGGCGACGCCGGTGTTGTAGATGACGTCGTACGACGCCAACGGGTCATCGGCTGCGTTCTGGAGCGACCCGGACCCGGCCACCGCCGACACGAAGCCGACGTCGGGTCCGAAGATCCGGCGCAGGCCGAACGACTGGTCCGACTCGACCGGGCTGGACGAGTCGACCAGGACGGCCACCTTCGGAGCCTCGTCGAGCTGGGTGCCGGTCGGCTTGGGACCGACGCCGCGCTCGAAGTACATGCCGGCGGACTTGCCCGCGGCGGCCAGTGCCGCGGCGGTGGTCGCGTCGGCGTCGAAGACCAGCGATCCGGCCGGCAGCTGACCGGCGGACGCGCTCGCGAAGGGCTGCTCCGCGACCTCACCGTCGACGCCGCTACGCAGCAGGTCGAGCACGGCGTGCGCCTCGCGGACGCCCTTGATCGTCACGGCGTACCAGTCGGCCGGGCCACCGGTGCGTACGCCGCCCTGCAACTCGTTGAGCTGCGTGACCGGGACCGTATTCGGGTCGAGCGACGGGTCGTCGGCCGGAACCTCGACGACGTCGGCGCCCCACAGCGAGCCGTGGCTCCAGGCGCCCGGCGGCGCGTAGAGCTGGCTGATCCGATCCGAGATGTCCTGGCCGGCGGAGAGGGAGGTGTACGCCAGGCCGCGGAGGGCCTGCTGCATCGAGACGACGTAGGTGCCTGCCGGGTAGGTCCGACCGTTCCAGGTGAGATCGGCGTCAGTGCGGTCGACCTCGATCCCGTTGTCGAGCAGCCACTGGACCAGCCGATTGGCCTCGGCGTCGCTTCGCTGCACGCCACGGTTGGGCGACACCTGGTCGGCCGGGCCGCCGACGAACGGGATGATGAACGCCTCGGGGTAGTCGACCATCCAGTTCTGCTGGTCCTCGGTGAAGCCGCGGCTCGCGATCAGCGGGTCGTCGCAGCAGTTCACGCGATCCGCGCCGGTCACGCCGCGGCGGAAGATCTCCAGCTGATCGTTCAGGATCGAGCTGCGGTGCTCGACCCAGAACTTGGCCGAGGAGTAGAAGACGAGGTACTGCTCCCTCTTCGATCCGAGCCGGCCACCGCACTTGGCGTCGTCGCACATCTCGACGGTGGAGTTGTCGACGCCCCAGAAGGTAGCCATCGACGGCGTGTAGATCGGACCCCAGTCGTCCCAGCCCTCGGCGATCGCCGGGTTGCCGTTGCGCGTGCCGCTGACTCCGCGCTTGTCCCACTGGTTCACGGGCCGCTGGATGGTCCGGCCGATCGCGCCGAGCGCCGCCTCGTTCGCGTCCAGCCGGCGCTGGTTCCAGTAGAGGAACTTGTCGTACTCGAAGCCCGGGTTGTGCGGCTTGGTGAGTCCCTCGATGAGCGTCGGGTTGTAGTAGCCGTGCATGAACAGGCCGACCGGCGCCAGCCACTGGTGCTGGAACGCGATGCTGGCCTTGGTCTCGGGCTGGGACTGGACCATGAAGTCCCGGTTCATGTCGAAGCGGTTCTCGTTCGACCGGCGACCGGCCACCCGGCCGTCCGGGTTCTGGGTCGGGATGATCACGACGATCGCGTGGTCCAGAATCTTGTCGACGACCTCGTTGGTCCCGCGCGGCAGCGTCACCAGGTCGCGGACCGCCTGCATCATCGCGTCTGTGCCCTCGCGCTCGCCGCCGTGGATGTTCGCCTCGATGAACATCGGCAGCTTGACGTCCTCGCCCCACGACGCGAGCAGCGACTGCGCCTGCGCGGGATCGGTCAGCATGACCTGGCGGAGCTGCTGCCAGCGGGCATAGTCACGCTGCTGCTCCGGGGTCTCGAGCGCGTTCACGACCACGCCGTACATGTCGCGCCCGAGCACCGAGTGCCCGATGACGTCGTAGTCCAGCCGATCGGGTACGCCGGCCGCAGCAGCCTCGGCCTCGAACTGGTTGAGGGTGCAGCCGATCGCGCCGTACGGGATCAGAGCGAGCGGATCCGACTGCGGGACGTTCTCGTCGTCGGCCGAGGCGCACCACTGCTCGCCGTACGTCGGTCCGAGCCCCGCCGAGATCGGATTCCCGTCCCATGGAGCCGTGGTCGGGGCCGCTGTGAGGGCGGACATGGCGTCCGACTGAGCGGTGCCGGGGGCGGAATACACCACCCCGGAGAGGATCAACCCGAGAGATATCGAAGCGGTCAGAGCAGCCGAAGACTTTGACATGGCGGGCCTCCTGATTGGCCCGGAGCGTAGCGGCAGACGCCCAGACTTGTCACCATAAAGAATTGACCGAACAGTCAGTCAAGGGGTCCCGAAGTCGGCGTCGAGCGCTTAGGGTTTGGTGCATGGTCAAGACCACGCCCTTCCACGAGCGGCTGGCTCCGCTCAATCGCACCGGCCTTTGGTCGCACTGGTCCGGCCATCTGTCGGCCGTGAAGTACGACATGTCGTCCAAGCACGAATACTTCGCCGTACGCAACAGCGTCGGCGTCTTCGACACGTCGCCGCTGTTCAAGTACTGGATCCGGGGCCGCGACGCCGAGCTCTTCCTGGCCGGCGTCCTCACCCGGGACATCCGCAAATGCCGCCCGGGACATGCGCAGTACAGCGTGTGGTGCGACGAGCGCGGCTACGTGCTGGAGGACGGCGTGTTCTTCCGCCACTCCGACACGGAGTTCTTCCTGACGTCGGCCCGGCCGAACCTCGGGTATCTGAGTGATCTCGCGGTCGGCTACGACGTCGCGATCGAGGATGTCAGCGACGACTACGGCGTGCTCGCGGTCCAGGGACCGAGATCTCGCGCCGCCCTGAGCGCGCTCGCGCCCGAGGTCAGCGACCTCGCGTACTTCGACCACACCGCCGCCAAGATCGGCAAGACGCCGGTGCGGATCTCCCGGACCGGCTACACCGGCGACCTCGGCTATGAGGTGTTCGTGCCGACCGAGGACGCGAGCCAGGTGTTCGACGCGATCATGGACGCCGGACGCGGCCACGGCATCCGGCCGTTCGGCGAAGAGGCGCTGCTGATGGCCCGGATCGAAGCCGGCCTGATCCTGATCGACGTGGAGTTCGGCTCCAGCCGGCTGGCCTTCACCGACAAGGAGCGCTTCACCCCGAAGGAACTCGGGCTCGGCTGGATGCTGCGTGGCATCGACACCGACGACCGGGCGTTCGTGGGTCGCGACGCGATCCGGCGCGAGCTGGCGACCAAGTCGTCCCGCTGGGCGATGACCGGCCTGGTCGTCGACTGGGAGGACTACGACCGGATGCACGCCGATGCCGGTCTCATCACGCCCAAGGACCCGATTCCGCTGCCGTGGGAGTCGATGCTCTACGACATCGAGTCCGGCGACCAGGTCGGCTACGCCACCACGCTGATGTACTCGCCGGTGCTGCAGCGCCACATCGGACTGGCCCGGCTCCGGCCGACCCATGCCAAGTCCGATACCGACGTCCATGTCGAGGTCACCATCGACCACGAGTACCAGCGGGCCCGCGCGAAGACGGCCCGAGTGCCCTTGTTCAATCCGGAGCGGAAGACGTCCACGCCCGACCGCAAGACCGCCTGAGGGGAAGCCAATGTCAACGAATGAGTACGACGCGATCGTCGTCGGTGGCGGCCACAACGGGCTCGTCAACGGGGCGTACCTCGCCAAGGCCGGCCTGCGCACGCTGATCCTGGAGCGACGCGACCGGGTCGGCGGTGCCGCGATCACCGAGGAGCTCTATCCGGGCTTCCACTTCACCACGTTCTCGTACGCGCTGAGCCTGTTGCGACCGGACATCGTGCAGGAGCTCGACCTGGTCAAGCACGGCTTCCTGCCGATCGAGATGCCGTCGTCGTTCGCCCCGACCGAGAACGGCGACTACCTGATGCTCGGTCCGGATCACGACGAGAACATGCAGGAGATCCGGCGGCACCCGAAGCACGACGCGGACGCGTACGAGCGCTTCGAGCACGACATGACCCGGGTGGTCCAGGTCGTGCGCCCGCTGCTGGAGAAGGCGCCGCCGGACCTGTGGGGCAAGACGCCGGAGGACGCCGCCGCGCTCGCCGAGCTCGCCAGCCACCTCAAGAGCGTCGAGCCGAAGGTGCTGCACGACCTGGTCCGGCTGCTGACCGGCTCGGCGTCGGACTTCCTCGACGACTACTTCGAGAGCGACATCCTCAAGGGCTACATCGCCTCGTCCGGCATCATCGGCACCAAGGTCGGCCCGATGTCGCAGGGCTCCGGACTCGTGCTGCTCTACCACTCGATGGGCGAGCACGACGGCGAGTACGGCGTGTGGGGATTCCACAAGGGCGGCAACGGCGGCTTCACCCAGGTCGTCGCGCGAGCGGCCCAGGCCTACGGCGCGGAGATCCGACTGGACTCACCGGTCGACGCGGTCATCACCAAGGACGGCCGGGCAGCCGGCGTGGCGCTGGCCGACGGCACCGAGCTGACCGCCGACATCGTGGTCAGCGCCCTCGACCCGCGTCGCACCTTCCTCGAGCTGGTCGACCGGCGCGAGCTGCCCGGAGACCTGGTCGAGGACATCACCCGGTTCCGGTTCCAGGGCACGTCGGCCAAGGTCAACTTCGCGCTCGACGGGCTACCGCGATTCCCGGC
>DATFRX010000204.1:0-7041 GCA_035262905.1 Nocardioidaceae bacterium | reverse complement strand
CGCCAACAACAACCTGGGCGGGGGCAACACTCGGCTACTGATCTTCGGCGGACTCCTCATCGGCCTGGTGCTGTTCTTGCCGACCGGGATCCTGCCCACGGCCGAGCGGCTGCTCATGTGGTGGCGTACTCGCGGCAAGGCCGGTCTGGTCGGTGCCCGGGTCGAGACCGGCGGCGCCTTCCCGGTCGCCAAGGATCGCGAGCCGATGCCGGCGCTCCCACCCGACGTTCCACTGCTGGAGGTGAAGGGCCTGGAGCGCCGGTTCGGCGGCATCCGGGCCGTCGACGGTGCCACGCTCGCCGTACCCGAGGGCTCCATCACCGGTCTGATCGGACCCAACGGCTCTGGCAAGACGACGCTGTTCAATCTGATCGACAACACGCTGCGGGCCGACACGGGTGAGATCTGGTTCGCCGGCGAGCGGATCGACCGGCTGCATTCGTGGCAGCGGGCGCATCGCGGACTCGGACGGACTTTCCAGATCACCCGGCTGTTCCGAGAGATGACCGTGCTGGAGAACGTGGTGGCTCCGCAGCGGTCGTTCTCGGTCTCACAGCTGGGTCGCATCGCCGTCAGCGGGGCCGAGGCCGAGCGGGCCCGGGAGTTGCTCGACTTCGTCGGCATGGGCGCATTCGTCGACCAGAAGGCCTCGGATCTGTCGTTCGGTCAGCAGAAGCTGGTCGAGCTGGCCCAGGTCCTGATGCTCGATCCGCGGCTGATCCTGCTCGACGAGCCGGCCGGCGGGATCAACCCGGTGCTCATCGAGCGCATGTCGGAGATGATCCGCGAGCTCAACCGGCACGGCACGTCGTTCCTCATCGTCGAGCACAACATGCCGTTCGTGCTGGACCTCTGCGATCCGGTGCATGTGCTCGCCCGGGGCAAGCGGATCAGCACAGGTACGCCGGACCAGATCCAGTCCGACCCGGCGGTCATCGACGCGTACCTCGGTGACGACTTCATCGCGGCCCAGGACAAGCAGCCGAGCCGGGATCGCGAGGTGATCTGATGTTGCGGCTGAGTGGAGTCGTCGCGGGCTACGGCGGCGGTGACGTGCTGCAGGGCGTCGACATCGAGGTGCGTCCGCAGTCGGTCGCCTGCATCGTCGGTCCGAACGGCGCCGGGAAGTCGACCGTGCTCCGTGCCGTGAGCGGTCTGATCAACCCGCGCCTCGGCGAGATCCACCTCGACGGCGACCGGATCGACGGACTCGCGCCGGCCGAGATCCTGCAGCGTGGCGTCAGCCAGGTGCCGCAGTCGGACGCGCTGTTCCCCACCCTGACCGTACGGGAGAACGTGCTGCTCGGCGGCTACATGATCCGACGCGATCGCAGCCTGGTCCGGCGTCGCTACGACGAGGTCAAGGAGCTGTTCTCGATCGTCGCCGACCGGTCGAACGATCGAGCCGGCAACCTGTCCGGGGGCCAGCGCCGCATGGTCGAGTTCGCCCGCTCTCTGATGCTCGACCCGGTGCTCGTACTCCTCGACGAGCCGTCGCTCGGCCTCGATCCCAAGGCACTGCAGTCGGTCTACGACTCGGTACGCCTGATGAGCGACCACGGCAAGACGCTGCTGATCGTCGAGCAGAACGTCCGGTTCGGCATGCGCCTGGCGACCGACGGCATCGTCATGGAGAGCGGCCGGGTCGTGACGCAGCGGCCGGCCAAGGCCGTCGTCGACGACCCCGACATCGCCCGGCTGTACTTCGGGGGGTCGGTCAAGTCGACATGACTGCGGATGCGGACATCGTCGTCGCCGGCGCGGGCCACAACAGCCTGATCACGGCCTGCTACCTCGCCAAGGCTGGGTACCGCGTGCTGGTCCTCGACGCTCGTCCGATCCCAGGCGGCGGCGCTGCGACGGAGGAGCCGCTGCTGCCGGGCTACCGGATCGACTCCTGCTCGACCGGCCACACGATCATCCAGGGCAATCCGCTGATCGCCGACGACGAGCTCGGTCTGCTGTCCGAGCACGGCCTGCGCTATGTCGATCCTGATCCGGTCGCCACAGTCGGCTTCCCCGACGGTGAACGGCTGACCCACTGGCTCGACGTCGACCGCACCCTCGACGAGTTCGCCCGCTTCTCCAATGCAGACGCCGAGTCTTACGCCCGGATGCTGCGCGAGTGGGATGACGTCAAGGCCCTGTTCAGCGCGAGCCAGTACCGCCCGATCGGCATCGGCGAGTCGCTGGACCAACTGCTGTCTGAGCATCCGCGCGGCAACATCTGGAAGCGCCGCCGGATGCTCAGCGCGTGGGACGTGATCCGGCACGAGTTCGAGAGCCGATACATCCAGTCCTATCTGCTGTGGCAGGCCTACCAGACCTTCGTCCGGCCCGACTCGGCCGGTTCCGGGATCCTGGCGTACTCCACCGTCTGCTCCCGGCAGCAACGCAGCTGGACGATCCCGGTCGGCGGCTCCGGCGCCCTCACCGATGCACTCGTGAGCTGCCTCAAGGGGTACGGCGGGACCGTCCAGTGCGACCGGTCCGTGCAGGCATTGGTCATGGAGGGCGGCCGCTGCGTCGGGGTCGAGACCAGCGACGGTGAGCAGTTCCGGGCGTCGGTCGCGGTCGTCTCGACCATCCACGTCAAGCACCTGCTCGGCATGGCACCGGCCGAGGTCTGGCCGGACGACTGGCGCTACGGCGTCGAGACCTACGACCCGGGTGCCGCCGGCCTCGCGGTCTATCTCGCGGCCTCCGAGCCGCCCACGTTCACCCGCGGAGACGGTTCATGCACCGCCGTTTCCGCGGGCACCATCGGCTGGCCGGAGGACGTCGTGCGCTACGGCCGCGACGTGTCCGACGGCCGTTGGAGCGACGACATCGCGTGGCTGCTGATCGCGACGCCGACGCTGATCGACCCGACGCGAGCACCGGCCGGCCGGCACACCGTCAAGCTGCTCGCACCACACGGCTGGCGGCTGCCGCCCGGCGAGACCTGGGACTCGCTCAAGGAGCGCCGCAAGAACGCACTGCTCGACCACGTGCGCCGCCACTGTCCCGACTTCACCGACGACGTCATCGACGCGGTGCTGGTGAAGGGCCCTCGCGACTTCGAAGCCGCCAACCCGCACATGGTCCGCGGCGCCTGGCACGGCGGCGATCGCAGCATCGCGTACGCCGGACCGAACCGTCCGGCACCCGGCTGGGCGTCGCACCGTACTCCGATCACCGGGCTCTATCAGACTGGTGGCACCACTCATCCGGGCGGCTCGATCACCGGCGGACCCGGACGCAACGCGGCACAGATCATCCTCTCCGATCTCGGCACGTCACTCGAGGAGGTACTCCATGCCTGACGCCGACGTCGAGACCGCCATCGCCCACTGGGCACCCCGCATGATCCAGAACGGAGTCGACTACAACGACTTCGTCCGTACGACCGACCGGGTCGACTCATGGGGCCAATGGCTGCCCGAATGGAGCCGGACCGCCGACGAGCATGCCGAGCGGGCCTTCCGGGCCGAGGCCGACGGTCACCCCCTGACCGCCGGTCATGCCTGGCGCAATGCGGCCGTCGACCGGCACTTCGGCAAGTTCGTCTGGATGGTCGACCTGGACCTCGTCGAGGAGGCGACCTGGCGCTGCGTCGAGGAGATGCTCAACGCGCACCGGCTGCTCGACCCGACCGCCGAGCGGCTCACCGTCACGATCGACGGCGCGACGCTCGCCGCCAATCTGCGCCGCCCGCCGGAAGTGGAGCGACCGCCGGTCGTCGTGCTGATTCCGGGGCTCGACTCGACGAAGGAGGAGTTCTTCTTCCTGGAGTCGGCCTTCCTCGAGCGCGGCATGGCCACCGTCTCGGTCGACGGCCCAGGCCAAGGCGAGACCGGGCTCGACCTGCCGATCCGCCACGACTACGAATCCGGGCTGTCGCCGCTGCTCGATCTGGTCTGCGCCCGCGACGACATCGACACCGAGCGGATCGGACTGCTCGGCGTGAGTCTCGGCGGCTACTACGCCCCGCGGGTCGCCGCGTACGAGCCGCGGGTCCGTGCGGTCGTCGGCATCAGCGGCCCGTACCGATGGGGCGACCTGTGGGACGATCTGCCGCCGATGACCCGGGACACGTTCACGGTCAAGTCCGGTGGCGGCGGCGACGAGGACGGCCGGGACCGCGCCAAGGCACTCGACCTGACCGGCGTCTGCGAGCGGATCGAGGTGCCGGCGCTCTACGTGACCGGGACGAACGACCGGTTGATCCCCTGGGAACAGACCCAGCAGCAGGCCGACGCCACGCCCGACGGCGAGTTCGTCTGCTATCCCGACGGCAACCACGGCGCGGCGAACCTGCCAGGTGTGGCCCGGCCGATGATCGCCGACTGGATGGCCGACCGGCTTGCCGATGTCTGAGCCGGCCGCCGACACGAGGTGCGTCGACGTGCACTGCCACGTCGTCGTTCCCGAGTTGCTTCGGTCGGTGGCGCCAGACGAGTCCTGGCGGCCGGCCGTGTGGTGGGACGACGACGGCCAGGTCATCGAGCTCGGCGATCGGCGGCTCCGCTCGGCCGTCGGTGAGATGGTCCAGGTCGACGCCATCGTCGCCGCCCAGGCGGCCCGCGGCGTCGACGCCGTCGTGCTGAGCCCGTTCGTGCCGGTGCTCTACCCCGACGTCGAGGCCGACGAATGCCTTCGGCGCTGCCGGATCACCAACGCCGGCCTGGCCAGGATGGTCCGGATGCATCCGGGCCGGGTCGCCGCCGTCGGAGCCGTCCCGATGCAGGATCCGGAGCTCGCCACGGCCGAGTTGCGCACCCTGATGGCCGAGGGCGTGCTGTCCGGCATCGAGATCACCGCCAGCGTCCGCGGCGTCTACCTCGGGGACGACCGCTTCGAGCCGGTCTGGCAGGCCGCCGAGGAGACCGGCGCCCTGGTCTTCGTACATCCGACGACGTCCGCTTTCGACGAGCCGGTGTTTCGCGACTACTACCTGTGGAACGCGGTCGGCAATCCGATGGAGATCACCGTGACGGCCGCGCATTTGATCCTGTCGGGCACGCTGGAGCGGCACCCGGGCCTTCGGCTCGTGCTGTCCCACGGCGGCGGCGCGGCCCTGGCCTTGCGGGGTCGGTTGCGCCATGCCCACCGCGCCGTCGCCGCAGCCGGAACTCGCCTGACGGAGTCGGTCGAGACGTCGCTGCGCCGACTGCACTTCGACTCCGTCGTACACGATCCGACCCTGCTGTCGGCCCTGGTCGAGTTCGCCGGTGCCGATCGGGTGCTGCTCGGCTCGGATCACCCGTTCGACATGGGCGATCCCGACCCGGTCGGCTCGGTACGCGGGCTCGGCCTGGATCCCGAGTCGGAATCCCTCCTCCTCGGCGGCAACGCCGATCGGCTGACCCTCGGCCACCTGGCCGGTCCGTGACCGGAGCCGCCTGGGCGGCCGGCGCCGGGATTTTGTTCGGTCTGTTCCAGGCCTTGTCGGTGCAGGCCGTCCGCCGGGCGGTCAACGTCACCCTGGTGACCTTCGTCCAGGTGACGGCCGCGGCAGTGGTCATCGGCGTGGTGGCGGTCGTAGTCGAGGGTCTCCGCCCACTCGTGAGCGCCTCGGCGTACAGCCTGTTGATGTTCGCGCTCGCCGGCGTCGTGCACTTCTTCGTCGGCTGGATCGCACTCAATCGCAGCCAGAGCCGGATCGGTGCCGCCCGCACCGCACCACTGATCGCCACCAGCCCGGCGTTCGGCGTCGTGGTCGCCCTACTGGTGTACGGCGAGTTGCCCGGTGTCGTCGCGCTGGTCGGCATCGCCGCCACGATGGTCGGCGCCTACGTCCTCACCGACCCCGGCGCCGGTCGACGGGCGGCGTTCGCCGACTCGGGATGGGGCCTGACGACCGCCGCCGCTTGGGCACTCAGCGCGGTCCTCACCGTGCGCGGCCTGGCCGACTTCCCCTACCCACTCCTCGGCGTCGCGATCGGCATGGTCGCGGCGGCTGTCCCGTTCGGCGTGCTGTTGCTGGTCGGCTCGGCGCCGGTGCGCTGGTCCGACGCGGTCGGCGATCTGCCGCTGAAGGTCGCCGCTGGCTCGGTCGTCGCGATTGGCACCTGGTGGCGCTGGCTGGGTCTCGACCAGGCGCCGGTCGGAGTCGTGCTGGCCCTCAACCTGCTGTCAGTACCGTCGGTCCTCGTCTTCGCTCCGCTGCTGGCCCGTCGCGGCGAGGAGGTCGTGACCGGCCGCCTGGTGGCCGGGACCGGCGTCGTGCTGGGCGGCGCACTGACGCTCGTCCTGGCCTGACGCCGTGTTGGCCTGGCGCAGTATTGGCCTAGCGACGGGGAACTTGCGCAGCGGATCCGGTGCTAGTGCACCCGACCGGTTGCGTGGGCGCGCGAGATCACGCCCGCCGCCGCATCGCCTCGCTGATCGGGCGGCGCGTCTCGGAAATTTGGGCATCGGATCAGGTGCGGGCGCATCCGATCAGGTGCGTACGCGCGCGAGGCCATGCCGGTCGGTTCGGCTCAGGCCTCGATCGCGGCCGCCACGCGCTCCGGGGTGAGTGGCAGGTCGCGGACTCGCACCCCGATCGCGTCGGCTAGCGCGTTGCCGATCGCTGCTGCGACCGGACCCTGGGTCGCTTCGCCGGCGCCGAGGCTCGGCTTGTCGGGCCGGTCGATGACGTGGGCGTCGACGCGTGGCACGTCGGCGAAGCGAAGGATCGGGTAGGACTCCCAGTCGCCGCTTTCGACGCCGTCGGGGCCGAGTTGTACTCGCTCCAGGATGGTCCAGCTCGTGGCCTGGATCGCGCCGCCCTCGAGCTGATTGCGCACGCCGTCGAGACTCACGACGCGACCGACGTCGGCGGCGACGGTGAGGCGGCGCACGACGACCCGGTCGACGGCCTCGACCTCGGCGACCACGGCGCAGTAGGCGCTGCGGTTCTTGTAGCGCGCGTACGCGATGCCCCGGCCGACGTCATCCGGACGCGCCTCGCCCCAGCCGCCGCGCTCGGCGGCCAGGCGTATGACCGCAGCTGCGCGCTCGTCCTCCAGATGGGCCAGCCGCAGCTCGAGCGGGTCGGTGCCGGACGCTGCGGCG
>DATFRX010000203.1:0-4448 GCA_035262905.1 Nocardioidaceae bacterium | reverse complement strand
GGTCGACCTCGTCGCGGGTCCCGGCAACAGCTACGTCGTCGCCGCCAAGCGGCTGCTCAAGGGCCGGATCGGCATCGACTCCGAGGCCGGGCCGACCGAGATCGCGATTCTCGCTGACTCCAGCGCCGACCCGGCGGGTGTGGCGGCCGACCTGATCAGCCAGGCCGAGCACGGTCCGCAGTCGGCGAGCGTGCTGGTCACCGACAGCGAGCCGCTCGCCGAGCGCGTCACGGCCGAGCTCGATCGGCAGGTGCCGGCCGCCAAGCATCGCGACCGGATCGCGGCCGCGCTGTCCGGGCAGCAGTCGGCGATCGTGCTGGTCGACGACCTGGAGCAGGGGCTCGAGGTGGTCGACGCCTATGCGCCGGAGCATCTCGAGATCCACGCCGCCGAGGCCGAGGCACTGGCGATGCGGGTACGCAACGCGGGGGCGATCTTCGTCGGGCCATGGGCGCCGGTCTCGCTCGGCGACTACTGCGCCGGCTCCAACCACGTGCTGCCGACCGGCGCCTGCGCCTGTCACTCGTCGGGCCTGTCGGTCCGGTCGTTCACCAAGACGGTGCAGGTCGTGAGCTGGAGCGAGGCGGCACTGCGCTCGTCGCGGGACGAGGTGGTGGCGCTGGCCGAGGCCGAGGACCTACCGGCCCACGGTGCCGCGATCCGGGTCCGCGTCGACGGAGACTCGTGAACGACGGGCTGCCGCTTCGACCCGAGCTGCGTGGCCTCGAGCCCTACGGTGCACCGCAGCTCGACGTGCCGGTGCGCCTGAACACGAACGAGAATCCGTACCCGCCGAGCGACGTCGTGGTCGCCGACATCGCAGCGGCCGCCGCGCGGGTCGCCGAGGGGCTGAACCGCTACCCGGACCGAGAGGCGGCGGCCCTCCGGTCGGACCTCGCGGCCTACCTCGGTCACGGTCTGTCGACGTCGCAGGTGTGGGCGGCCAACGGCAGCAACGAGGTCATGCTGCAACTACTGCAGGCCTTCGGCGGCCCAGACCAGACCGCGGTGTCATTCGCGCCGACGTACTCGATGTATCCCGAGTACGCCCGGGACACCCACACCCGCTGGGTCACGGGCCGCCGGGCCGACGACTTCGCCCTCGACCTCGATGCGGCCGTGTCGCTGATCGAGACGGAGCGGCCGTCCGTCGTCCTGCTGGCCTCGCCGAACAACCCGACCGGGACCGCGCTGCCCCTGGAGCAACTCGAGGCGGTGTACGACGCGGCGCCGGGTGTGGTCGTGGTCGATGAGGCGTACGCGGAGTTCCGCCATCCCGAGACGCCGAGCGCCCTGCGACTGCTGCCGGGCCGGCCGCGGCTGGTCGTGACCCGGACGATGAGCAAGGCCTTTGCGCTCGCCGGCGGTCGACTCGGCTACCTGGCGGCCGACCCCGCCGTCGTCGACGCGGTCCGGATCGTCCGGCTGCCCTACCATCTCTCGGCGCTCAGCCAGGAGGTCGCCCGGGTTGCTCTGCGGCACGCCGACGAGCTGCTCGGCGCCGTCGACAAGCTCCGCGCCCAGCGCGACGACCTGGTCATCGAGCTGCGTCGCCTCGGCCTCCGGGTGGCCGATTCCGACGCCAACTTCGTGCTGTTCGGCACCTTCGACGACCGGCATGCCGTTTGGCAGGCGTTGCTCGACCGCGGCGTGCTGATCCGCGAGACTGGACCGCCCGGCTGGCTGCGCGTCTCGATCGGCCGGCCGGAGGAGATGATGGAGTTCGTGAACGCATTGCGAGAGGTGGTCGGCCGGTGAGCCAGGACGGCCGGACCAGCCGCCGGGACCGTACGACGTCGGAGTCGAGCGTCACGGTCGAGCTGAATCTCGACGGCGCCGGCATCGCCGACGTCTCGACCGGGGTCGGCTTCTACGACCACATGCTCGAGTCGCTGGCCAAGCATGCGTTGTTCGACCTGACGGTCCGGGCCAAGGGCGACACCCACGTCGACGCCCACCACACCGTCGAGGACGTCGCGATCACGCTCGGCCAGGCGATCGACGAGGCGCTGGGCGACAAGCGCGGCATCCGGCGGTTCGGCGACGCGCTGGTGCCACTCGACGAGGCACTCGTGCAATGCGCCGTCGACGTCGCCGGGCGGCATTACTGCGTCCACACCGGCGAGCCGGAGGGGCAGGAGTACGTGATCATCGGCGGCACGTACGTCGGATCGCTGACCCGCCACGTCTTCGAGTCCATCTCGTCGCATGCGCGTCTGGCGTTGCACGTACGCGTGCTGTCCGGTCGCGATCCGCACCATCTCGTCGAGGCGCAGTTCAAGGCGGTCGCCAGGGCGCTTCGCGACGCGGTGGCGCTCGATCCGCGAGAGCCCGGCGTGCCGAGCACCAAGGGCAGTCTGGGGGACCCACGATGACCGGCGGGCTGATCCTGCTGATCCTGGGCGGCTTCTTCATGGGCGGCGGGATCGCGTTCTTCCGGCAGCAGAAGCCCTTTCTCAGCGTCCTCCTGCTGCTCGCTATCGCCTTCGGCTGCGTGATCCTCGGAGCGACGCTGGCCCGCAACTCGATATGACCAAGCCGCAGGTCATGGTGCTCGACTACGGGTCGGGCAACCTCCGCTCCGTCGTACGCGCCGTCGAACGCGCCGGCGCCGACGTCACCCTCGGCGCCGATCGCGAGCAGGCCCAGGATGCGGATGGTCTGGTCGTCCCCGGAGTCGGCGCGTACGCCGCCTGCATGGCCGGGCTCGACAAGATCCAGGGTCCGCGCATCATCGGGTCGCGGCTGGCCGGTGGCCGACCGGTCCTCGGTATCTGCGTGGGCATGCAGGTGCTGTTCGAGCGCGGCATCGAGCACGGCCTGACCACCGACGGCTGCGGCGAGTGGCCGGGCACGGTCGACCGGCTGGCCGCCGTCCGGATTCCGCACATGGGCTGGAACACCGTCGAGGCGCCGGCCGGGAGCGAGATGTTCGCCGGCATCGAGGGGGAGCGCTTCTACTTCGTGCACTCCTACGCCGTCCGGGAGTGGCTGCTGGACAGCCAGCCGCCGTTCCTGGCGCCGCTGGTCACGTGGACCGAGTACGGCGCCGGCCGGTTCGTCTCGGCGGTCGAGAACGGTCCGTTGTGGGCGACCCAGTTCCACCCCGAGAAGTCCGGCGACGCCGGTGCCGCGCTGCTCCGCAACTGGCTCGGCACGCTGGCCTAGCGCGCGCGTCGATTACCACGTTCTCGTGGTGAGCGCTCACTGTGCACGGTGTGGACGCCATGCAGAGTGCGTACGGTCTATGCGAAGTGCGACCACGAGGTGAGTCAGCCACGTGGGCCCACGCTGACGGAACTCGCCGACCGAGGGGTGCGTCGCAGCGACATGAGACGACTGATCACGGCGGTTCTCGCCGCGGCCGTACTCACCCTCGTGGGCTGCGGCTCCGACCCGGGACCGGCCGGCATCGAGGGTCCGCGTCCCACTCAAACGCCCCGGCCCCCCGCTTCCGTCGACAGCGTCGCCATGACCCAGTCCGGCGGCTTCGCGGGACTCCGCCGGACCTGGCACGTCGGGCCGACCGATCCCGGGCATGCCGCAGTGTTCGCAGCGGCCAGCCAGCAGGCCCTGGTCGGCGCCAAGGGCAGCACCGGCAAGGCACCGTGCTGCGATCTGTTCCAGTACCGGCTCACGGTCAGCTACTCCGACGGCGGGTCCGAGTCGTTCCGGTTCTACGACGGCGCACCGACCGACCCAGCTCTCACTCGGCTGGCCCACGCCGTACTCCGGACCCAGCCACAGCCTTCGGACTCGCCGACCTTGCAGTGATCGGCCGGCTTCGAGATATCGCTTGGCCTGTCCGCGACACCTCCTAGGGTGTCTGATGTGACCTCACTCGAACTCCTGCCGGCCGTCGACGTCTCCGATGGCCAGGCGGTCCGGCTGGTCCGTGGCGAGGCCGGGACCGAGACGTCCTACGGCGATCCGCTCGACGCGGCGCTGGCCTGGGAGTCCGCCGGGGCCGAGTGGGTCCACCTCGTCGACCTCGACGCCGCGTTCGGACGCGGCACCAATCGCGAGCTGCTGGCCGACGTCGTGCGCAAGCTCGACATCCAGGTGGAGCTGTCCGGCGGCATCCGCGACGACGACAGCCTGGCCGCCGCCCTCGACACCGGCGCTCGCCGGATCAACCTCGGCACCGCCGCCCTCGAGGACCCGGCCTGGTGCAGCCGTGTCATCGCCGGGCACGGCGGCCGGATCGCGGTCGGCCTCGACGTGCGAGACGGCCGGCTCGCCGCCCGCGGCTGGACCCGCGACGGCGGCGACCTGTTCGAGGTGCTCGACCGGCTCGAGCGCGACGGCTGTCCCCGCTACGTCGTCACCGACGTCACCAAGGACGGCACCCTGATGGGGCCCAACGTCGACCTGCTTCGCTCGGTCTGCGAGCGCACCGAGCGCCCGGTCGTGGCCTCCGGCGGCGTCCCGAGCCTGGACGACCTGCG
>DATFRX010000202.1:0-7041 GCA_035262905.1 Nocardioidaceae bacterium | reverse complement strand
TGCCCTCGTGCACCAGGAGACCGGCACTCTCACGGTGCGCGTCGCCAACTTCGGCGCGGCCGATCTCGGCTGCGTTAGACACGGTTGTCGGGCAAAGAAAGTTGCCGACTCAATCACCCGATTTGGGGTGGGACCAAGGTCCTGATTTCCTGGGGAATCCGGCACTGCCACGACCGGGCCCACTGGCCGACGCTTTCCTTGCGGGTAGAGCAGGGGCGGCAGGTTTGACGAGCCCGCCGTCGCGTCAACCGCAAGGAGAAGCGGTGGTCGCGGGGGCGACCTTAGCGAATGGCCCGAATGCGAGGAGCCATGGCTCAGGTGCTCGTCGTCGACGACGAACCGGGGATCACCCGGTTCTTGCGCCAAGCGCTGACCCGTCACGGCTATACAGTCTCCACCGCGGCTGACGGCGACGAAGCACTGCAGCTGATCGATCGAATTCCGGTCGACCTCGTTGTGCTCGACCTGATGCTCCCGGGCGTGGACGGCTTCGAAGTGCTGGAGCGGCTGTCCGGCCGCGACGTAGGTCCACAGATCGTTGTCCTCTCTGCGATCGGCGACGTCAAGTGCCGGGTGCGTTGCCTGACGATGGGCGCCGCGGACTACCTGGCCAAGCCGTTCGCCGTTCAAGAGCTGATCGCCCGGATCGAGGCGCGGCTGCGCGACCAGCCGCGGCGGGCAAACGAACATTGGCTGCACGTCGGGACGGTGAGTCTGGACCTGCAGCGTCACGAGCTGGTGATCGACGGCGAGATGGTGTCGCTGTCGCAGCGCGAGTTCGCCTTGCTAGAACACCTCATGCGGCACCCGGGCGTGGTCTGTCCTCGCTCGGAGCTCCTCGGAGTCGTGTGGGGCTGGTCCGACGACGCCGAATGCAGCAACGTCGTCGACGTGTACGTACGGCGGGTCCGCGCCAAACTGCGGGACGGACTGATCGAGACGGTGCGCAATGTCGGTTACAGCTTCGTGGCGAGCTGATCCGTCCCGCGACGGGCGGCTTGTACTCGCAGCATTCATCGCGGTCGGGGTCGCGGGTAGTGCAGCGATGTACGCCGCTCCCCACGTCGCCACGATCCCGTTCCACATCGTCTGGGTCAGCTTCGCGGTCGCCTACGGCCTGCGGGCCTGGCCGGCCTGGCAGACCGGCGTGGCCCTGTTCCTCGTCACCGCAGTGACCGGCTATGCGTTGTTCCGATCGGCGATGGGATCTCCCGACGAGTGGGACGAGCTGACCGAGATCCCGCTGATGGCCCTGCTGTTCGGCGTGATGGCCTGGCACGTACGTCGCCGTGCGGATGCGGTCGATCGGCTCGGCCGGCTCGCGGAGCGGCAGCGACGCTTCGTGCGCAAGGGATCGCACCAGCTGCGTACGCCGTTGACCGTCGCCCGTGGCTACGCGGAGCTGGCCCGCGATGCCCGTGACAGAGAGGTCGGCCGCGCCGACGTCCAGGTCGTCATCGAGGAGCTCGACAAGCTCGAGCAGATCGCCGGCCGGCTGCTCGGCCTGGGCGCCAATGCATTGGCACCGGAGCCGTACACGCTCGCTCCCGCGTCGGCCCGCGACATCTGCGAGCGCGTCGTACGACGCTGGCGACCCGTAGCCGAGCGAGAGTGGCACTGCCAGGCGGACGACATCACCGTGGTCGTCGCGGCCGCCCGGCTCGAGACCGCGCTGGACTGCCTGGTCGAGAACGCGGTGCACTTCACCGATGTCGGTGGCTCGGTCACGGTGGAGGCGCATCGCGATCGGGACCGGGTCACCTTCGTGGTCGCCGACAGCGGACATGCCGGACCGCCCACCGGTCGACCGCGCTCGGGCACCGGTCTCGGCCTGCCGATCGCCCGCGGCGTCGCCCGCGACCACGACGGTGATGTCTCGCTCGAGCGGCGGCCGGACGGCGGGACGACCGCACGGCTGTGGGTGTCGACGGCGCTCGTCTCGGACCCGGACCCGACGCAGTCTCCGACCGGTAAGTTGCAGTCCGTGGCACAGAGCGCGATCCCGAGGCAACGAACACCTCATGACCTGAATCCGGACGCATCCGGCCAGTGACAACCGCGCGCGATGCGTCGTCGGTGCGCCGGCGATCGGCACGGGCGGATGCCCTGTCCAGGTACGGTCTTCAGCCGGCCGGGATCCGACTGACTCGCTACCGACTGCCGCTGCTGCGCCGCCGGCCGGCCAGCCGGGTGTCCAGGGCGAGCGGCCGGCTGGTCGACGATGACCTCAGCCCGAAGCCCGACGAGCTCGTCCCCCGCGACCAGCTGCCGGAGACCATCGCGGGCTGGAAGGCCCTGGCGGACGGACTCCTGACCAACCACTGCTGCGCGTTCCACCGCAACATGGAGATCTCGTCGCGCTATGCGTGGATGTACAAACTCCAGCCCGCCAGCTTCAAGTGGGCCGCGATGGCCGCGTTCGCCTCGCACCACGTCCGGCTCGCGCTCTTTCCACTCCGGCTGGACACCGACGGCACCGGCTACGTGGACATCCCGCACAGCGTCGGGCGCCAGCGGTTCCTGCTGATGAAGGACGTCGACACGATCCGGGCGACGAACAACGCCATCTTCGACGACATCTTCTGGATCCACCTCGCCTACGTCTCCGCCGACGACGGGTTGGAACGCCTCCGCCCCCTGCTCCAAGCCGATCCCCATTACGCTCCGGTCCTCACCGGCCTCGAGGCGATCGACCAGGGACGCCGCGGACTGGAGGACCCAGCGGCGTCACCGAAGGACCGGGAGACCGCCCGTGAGCTCATCTGGGAGGGCAACGTCCTGCTCCTCGAGCACGAGCAGCGGGCCTTGGTGCAACCCAACTTCGACCGGCTCTCGTGCGCGTTCGCCCGGATCGTCTCGATCGGCTCGACGACCAGCTTCGAGGTGGAGGGCGTGCGACAGGAGGTCGCGTACTTCACCTCCTTCTACCTGTACTCGCTCACGCATCACGTACCGAACGCGATGGCGGCCCGCACCTGGCCGAGGATCACCCGCTACGACGACCGGTGGCGCTGGTTGGAGGGCAACGTCGTACCCCGATTCCGCCGGCTCGACCGCGACCCACGCCAGATCGACGCCGGCATGCGACGGATCTTCGACGAGGCCCGAACCTACGCGTCGGCCCCCTGCGTACTGCCGTTCGCCTCCGAAGCCGGCGCCGGTACGGATCCGCCTCGCTAGCAGCTGCGTCCCACGGACAACCAAATCAAGGGGCAAGGTCGTCAGGACCACGACAGCTCTTTGAGCCTTGAGGGGGAACTCATGTACAGACGGGGAACATCGACTCGGCAACCAGCCGTCATCGCGAGGCGCAGAATCGGCCTCGCGTTCGGGACGATCGGGCTGGCGGTCGGCTCGCTCGCCTATGCGACACCGGCACCGGCCCAACCTGCCTCGGCGGCTGACGGCACCTGGAGCGACGCCAAGGTCATCGCGCAAGACCCGTGGATCAGTCCGTACGGCGACCCCGCCGTCAAGACGAACGTGGCCTCGAACGGACGGGTCCTGACCCAATGGCTCCAGGGCCCCGACCAGTTGTGGGGAGCGACCCGAGCACCAGGCGGTGACTGGCGGGCCGCACAGCGGATCTCCGGTGCCGGACAGTCGGTCTGGAACGACGCGGCGACCGCCTGGGGCAACGGAGCGATCACCGTCGCCTGGCGCGGCGCCAACGCCAACCACGTCACCGGCGTCTGGGTCCGCGACCTGCGCGCCGACGGAACGTGGGGCCCGGTGCAGCGGGTCGCGCAGACCGGCTCCAACAGCGTCAATCGCATCGATCTCGAGTTCGACCGCAACGCCGCCGTCACCGCGGCCGCCTGGGTCCGAGCCGGGGATGTCCGGGTCGGCTGGCGGCCGGCCGGCGGTGGCTGGCAGCTGTCGCAGCCGGTCCCGGTGACCAACGCATCACCACTGGCCGTCAACGTGGACGCCAACGGCCGCGTCGATGTCCTGGTCTGGAGTCACGGAAAGATCTCCTCGGTCGGCATGCGCCCGAACGGCACCTGGCAGTCGCCGGTCCAGATCGCGCCGCGCGCGGGCGCCACGTGGACGGGCTATAGCGCCGTCGACTCGAACGGCGCCGGCGACCTGACCATCGGCTGGCTGGAACGCGCAGGTGGCCAGACCAAGTCCGTCGTCGCGACCCGCGAGGTGGGACAGTCCTGGTCGATCCACGAGCTGCCCGACAGCGCGGGTGGTGTCGATGTCGCCATGTCCGCCGATGGCAAGGTGAGCGCCGCCTGGATCGCACCGACCAGCGCGACCGTACGCCTGCAGCAGCGCGCCGCAGACGGAACCTGGGGCCCGATCCAGGAGCTCGACAGCTTCCCGAACGAGGTGTCGGACTCCATCGGGATCGACGCCAACGCGCGGGGTGACGCCATCGTCCGCTACCTTGCGCAGCCCTGCGCGAGCGGCGATCCGTGTCGCACCTGGACGGTCGTCCGCTGCATCTCCGGCGACGGCTGCAGCGCGCCGATGGAGCTAGCGCCGCCAGTCTGGTGGTTCTACCCAGAGGTGCGGCTCGGCCCCCAGGGCGAGGCGTACGCGCAGTGGGGCGCCGGCTGCCACACCGAGGCGTGCTACTACACGGCCGTCCGATCGCGCATCCTGCCGCCGCCGATCTGAGGATCCACGGTGCGGGCCGACTAGGGTCGGTCGTATGGCCATCGTTCACAAGGCGACGATCTCGCCGACCAAGGGCGAGCTGATCGACGCCTGGCTGGACGGCCGGCCCTGGTGCCCACCCGGTGAAGCCGAACTGCTGGGCAGCTATCGCTTCGACGACCCGGCCGGCGAGGTCGGCGTCGAGGCGATCGTGGCCCGGCGTGCCGGTCGCCTGCTGCACGTGCCGCTGACCTACCGTGGCGCGCCGCTGCCAGGTGGCGAGTCCGCCTTCATCTGCACGATGCAGCACTCGGCGCTCGGCGAGCGATGGATCTACGACGCCACGGGCGACCCGGTCGCCCTGCACTGCTTCGTCCGCGCCCTACGAGGCGAGCAGCTACAGGCCGACATGGAGCTCTGGGACGGCGACACGCTCATCGGGCGACGGGAGCCGACGGCGCGGGTGTTCGCCGAGCAAGGGGGCACGGGAGCGGCGGAGCCGTCCGCCGATGTCGCCGTCGTCGAGGTCGGTGGCGCCGAGCTGCGGCTCGCCCACGTGATCGGCACCGAGCTCACCGGCCCGCGACAGCTGGTCGCTGAGTGGGCGGCCGGCCGAGCCGTGGTCGCCGCCCTGAAGTGACCGTGGGGCTCAGCTCGCGGCACTGAGCCGGTCGAGGACGCGGCCGGCGAGCTCGTCCAGAACGGCGTCGGACAGCGTGTCCTGGGCGTACACGGCGAAGGTACTGACGCCGACGGCCGTTCCGTCCCGGGCGACGACGATGTACTCGTACTGGGCGGCCGTCTGGCCGACCCCGACGAGGGCGCCGAACGCCTCCGCTGTCCCAGTGGCGCTGGTCGTCGGCACGCCGTTGAACACCTGGTCGCGCGCCGGCCTGGCCTCGACGCACGCGCTGACCTGACCGATCAGGTCCGCGGCTGACTGCTCCGCATCGCCAGCGGTGGGCAGGATCGCGATCGTCGTGGTGATCGCCGCATTCTCGCCGTCGACGAGTACGTCGTCGGACGCGTTCGGCAGCGGGTCGGGCGAACAGCTGTCCGGGAACTCCAGTGCTGACGGTGCGATGCCGGCGGTCCGGAAGGTGTCGCCGGTCCACGAACCGAGGACGGTGTTGGCGTCGTCGGCGGTGAGGAACGCATCGGCGGGCGGTTCCGGCGGCGCACCGTTGTAGTGGACGTTGACCGTGTCGCGGACGGCGTCCCCGGCCGGATCGGTGGCGGTCACCCGGATGACCAACTCGCCCGGTCCGACGTCGACGCCAACCGTGACCGAGCACGTCGTGTCGGCGCCGCGGTCGAGTCCCGTCGAGTCACAGGACAGCACGGGTCCGCCGTCCGTCACGCCGCCGCTCAGGTTCGCCAACGGCAGGTCGCCATCGTTGGCGATCCGAACCCCGACGACGGCGGGCAGATCGGTCGGCACCGTCGGGCGCTGTCCGGCGCCGACGGGCTGCTGGTTGATCGTGGGCGACGAGATCGCGACCGACGCATGCGGGGCCGGTGTCCCTCGATAGAAGACCGTGAGCCGGTCGCTGATGGTTTCATCGTCCGAATACTTGGCGGTCACCCCTAGCTCGAACCGGTGCTGTCCCAGCTCCGGGGCCAGGCCGGTCGAACAGGTGGTGCTCTCGCCGGGGTCCAGCCGAGTCGTCGCGCAGGTCAGGCCGTGGCCACCCACAGATTCCAGTGGCCGCTCTCCGCTGTTGGTGACCGTGACCTCGACCGCTACCTCGCCGCCAGTCGCCACGTCGGGTCCGGGCGGGCGGCCGGCCGGCTCGCCGTCCACCAAGGGCGCCGACAACTCCACCGAGGCCGGCTTCACCGGCGCGGGGTTGACGTCGTCGTCGGGCAGCAGCAGGAAGATGGTGGCGAGCGCCGCCGCGATCGATGCCGTCGCCGCCAGCGCCAGCCGGCGGCGGGTCCTGGTCCGGGACTTCCTGACCAGCGCGCTGACGGGTGGCGCCTGCACCCGCCGCGCGACATCCTGCTGCAGCCGGCCGAAGGCGGCGTTCAGGGTCTCCGGTGAGATCTCGCGCTCAGACACCGGCCACCTCCAACGCCAGTCGGCGGACGAACTCGCGCAGCATGGGTTCGAGCCCGCCGGATCCGGCCCGGCGGCCGGCCTCTGGGCCCGATGCACCGGACCCGCCCACCAGACCCGGACCGGGCCCGTCACCGTCGCCGAGATCGGTGTCCGCCAGCAGTGGCGCGAGAGCAGCGCGGCCGCGAGACAGCCGAGCCTTGATCGTCCCGACCGCCACGCCCTCCTCGGCGGCGATCGCGGCCACCGACATGTCGGCCATGTGATGCATCACCAGCGCCCGACGTTGCGCGGCCGGTATCTGCTGCAACGCGCGTACGAGTGCGACCGACTCCGGACCCGGCCCCGGGCTCTGGTCCGGAGCGCCCATCCGC
>DATFRX010000201.1:0-6865 GCA_035262905.1 Nocardioidaceae bacterium | reverse complement strand
CGACCTCACCTACGCCTGCAACCTGACGGTTCGCGTCACTGACGACGGCGACTCGACGCACGCCGACATCGCGGGCTCGATCGATGCCGTGACGAAGCAATTCGCTGACCTGGCCGCCACCGGATTCGATGCGTTCAACCTGATGCCGGTCGGCGACGGCCGAGCACGCCAGGTCGAGCTGCTTGCGACTGGGGTCGTGCCGCGGACGCGTCAGGCCGTCGAGTGAGCGCAGTCAGATCGCTTCCGGTGCGGGAAGGGCGCGCAGTGAGCCGGTCGCGACGATGCTGACGTCGCCGGCGACCGTGACGCGTTCGATCGCCTCGCTCGAGCCGTAGACGGTCGCGACGATGGTGCTGGGTCGGCCGACGAAGCGGCCCTGCGACAACCCGATCGACCGGTCGACGGCGGCCCGGCCGTGACGCACCAGGTAGGCGGCGACGCAGCCGGCCGCGCTTCCGGTAGCGATGTCCTCGATCGAGCCGTCGTTCTCCCAATGCCGGCCTTCGACCGCCGTAGGGTCGAGAACGTAGGCGTACTGAGCACCCATCCGATCGAGGAAGTCGGCCAGGTCGTCACGTCGGATCGACGCCCGCGACAGGGCCGCGCCATGGACCGGGACGATCAGGTACCGGAGCCCGGTCGACACGATCTCGAGCGGAAGGGTGTCGTCGAGATCGGATCCGTCCAGACCGAAGGCCGCGGTCACGGCGGCCGGATCGATCGCGACACTCGGTGCAATCCAGTCCGGCCGGCCTTGGTCCAACAACGCCAATACGTGACCCGCCTGGGCTCGGCTGGTCGTCACCTGGACCGTCCGGGCCGGCAGCTCGATACGCCACTCGTGCACGCCATCCGTCGTCGGGCCGGCCAGATCGTGCAGCACCGCAGCGGCACCCAGCACCGGATGCCCGGCGAAGTCGAGCTCCTGCGTCAGGTCGAAGACGCGCGCCTCGACGGCCTCCGACTCCGCCGATCGCCTGACGAAGATCGTCTCGAAGTGTCGCAGCTCCTGGGTGACGCTCAACAGCTGTCGATCGGTCAACGGCGGCGGGTCGACGAAGACCGCAACGCTGTTCCCCGCGTACGGGACGTCGGAGAAGACGTCCACGTGGAAGTAGTCAGTCACGAGGCGAGCGTATGGCCCGATCGCCGACCCGCCGCAGCGTCTAGCCCTCGGCGTCGGAGCCGACCGCGTAGGACAGGATCACGATGCCGTTGCCCAGCGGGGTCGTGTCGAGCAGCCGGAGGTTGGTCGGCGTGCTCTCGCGGAACAGCAGATCGTCCATGCCGCCTGAGCCGACGATCTGCGGATGCACCCAGAGCCGGATCTCGTCGAGGAGACCGGCATCGAGCATCGCGAACGACAGCTGCCCGAAGCCGTACTGCACGAGGTTCTGACCGGAATCCTTGAGCTGCCGGATCTCGCCGACCACGTCGCCACCGCCGTCGATGACCGTGGTGTTGGCCCACTCGGGGTCCTTCAGCGACGACGACACCACGTACTTCGGCATCGTGTTGATTCGGTCGCTGTACGGGTCGCCTGAGCGGGTCGGCCACACCGGCGCGAAGCCGTCGTAGGTCCGGCGGCCCATCACGACCGCGTCGCTGTCCTGCAGCAGATCCACCTGGATCTGGTCGCCGGTGTCGCCACGGCCAGCGGGCAACGACGGCCACAGGTGCGGGTTCTCGACGACGCCGTCGAGGGAGATGTAGGTCGAGTTGACGATCTTGCCCATCGAGTTCCTCCGAGTCAGCCGGACGGCCGGATGTTGGGGTTGAGATGGAAGGTGTTGTCGGGGTCGTAGGTGTCCTTGAGCGCGGTGAGCCGCTCGAACTTGCCGGAGAACGCCCGGCGCACACCGCCGGCTCCGTCGTCGCTCAGCGCGTTGACGTAGACGCCGCTGGCGAACGGCTCGACCTCTGCGGCCAATCGGCGCGCGACCGCGAGCCGCTCGGTGTCCTCGGCCGGGTCGTCCCACCTGGCCGCGGCGATGTACTCGAACTTGGAGGCGCGGTTGCTGAAGACGGTGTCGTCCTCGGGCACGTCGGAGATCGCGCCGCCGTAGGCCTGCAGGCTAAGGCCCGGCAGCAGATCGGTCTGCCCGGCACGTCCCACGATCGCGTCGATCGCGGCGTCGGACAGCTCGGGCAGCAGGTGGCCCTTCCAGTAGCGGCGGTACGTGTAGCCCTCGACGCTGTCGTCCTTGGTCTGCAACGCGACGTACGACATCTCGTTGACCCGCTCGGCGAGCGGAGTGCCGAGTGCACCGAACGAGGGCAGCAGGCGGCGGCCCTCCTCGGGGTCTCCGACCCAGATGTAGCCGAGCATCGCGCCGTCCGGTCCGACAAATGCGTTGAACGTGGCGGCCCGCGGCGCCGATGCACTGAGGTCGCGCCAGGCCCGCATCGCGGGCGCGGTCTGGTCGATCGGGAAGTCGAGCTCGACGACGAGGCTGCGGGTGCCGACCGGGTGGAGCTGGAACTCGAACTCGGTGACGATGCCGAAGTTGCCACCGCCGCCGCGCAGCCCCCAGAACAGGTCGGGATTCTCGTCGCGGCTGGCCCGGACCACGTCGCCGGCGGCCGTGACCAGCTCGAACGAGACGACGTTGTCGCAGGTCAGGCCGTACTGCCGCGCCAGCCAGCCCATGCCGCCGCCGAGGGTCAGACCGCCGACGCCGGTGTGCGAGACGTTGCCGGCGGTGGTCGCGAGGCCGTGCTGCTGGGCCGCGACGTCGAGCGCGCCGAGCAGCGCACCGCCTTGGACCCACGCCCGGCGCTGCTCAGGGTCGACCCGGACCGCGCTCATCGGGGTCAGGTCGATCATCAGACCGTCCTCGGGCACGCAGAGTCCCAGTACGCTGTGGCCGCCGCACCGGACGCCGATCTCCAGGTCGAGCTCGCGAGCGGCGCGCACGGCGGTCACGACGTCATCGACGGTCGAGCAGCGAACGATCAGCCGCGGCGTGCGGTCGATCATGGCGTTCCAGACGGCCCGAGCGCTGTCGAAGCCGTCGTCCCCCGGGAACAGCCGGTGGCCGTCCAGCCGGTCGGTGAGGGCGGTGAGTTTCGTCGTCATGGCCAAAATCCTGACAGCGGTTGGTACCCGGGATAAGGTCCAGTTTGATGAAGAGTTCCAGGGCCAATTCGGCCATTGCCGGGGAGTTGCTACTCGAGCTCCAGCGCGATCGGCCGGTCCCGCTGCACCGTCAGATCGAGGCCGGGATCCGGGACGCGATCCGGACCGGGCGGCTGCGACAGGGGATGGCGCTGCCGCCGAGTCGTACGCTCGCCGCCGATCTCTCGGTCTCTCGCGGAGTCGTCGTCGAGGCCTACCAGCAACTGACCGCCGAGGGCTATCTCACCAGCCAGGGCGGCGGCTACACCCAGGTCGCGATCGAGCCGCGGCCGGCGGCGACCGAAACGCCGAGGCCCGTGAAGACCGAACCGCGGATCGACTTCGGCTACGGCCGGGCCGACGTGTCCAACTTCCCGCGTACGGCCTGGCTGCGCTCGATCCGGCAGGTCGTCACCGAGGCGCCGAGCGATCGGTTCGGCTACATCAGCCCCCGCGGCGTACCCGAGCTGCGCGAGGCCCTCTCCGGCTATCTCAACCGGGTACGCGGCGCCGACGCCCGCCCCGACGACATGGTGATCTGCAACGGCTACGGCCAGGGCATCGCCTTGGTGTTGCAGGCTATCCAGAGCCGAGGTGCACGATGCCTGGCCGTCGAGGACCCGTCGTCGCTCGACGATGCCGTGCTGTTGGCGCAGAACCTCGGCATGGATGTCGTCGGGGTGCCGGTCGGCGACGACGGTCTCGACGTCGATGCGCTGGAACGCACCGCGGCCGATGCCATCGTCCTGACGCCGTCGCACCAGTGGCCGCTCGGTGGCGTGCTTTCGGCCGAGTCACGATCGGCCATCCTCGACTGGGCCGAGCGGCACGGCTCGCTGGTGATCGAGGACGACTACGACGCGGAGTACCGCTACGACCGGTCGCCGATCGGCGCCATGCAGGGCCTCGCGCCGGACCATGTCGTCTATGCGGGATCGGCCAGCAAGACGCTCGCACCCGGGCTCCGGATCGGCTGGCTCGCCGTGCCGCATCACCTGGCCGACGCGATCGCCTACGCCAAGATCCTCGCCGACCGCGGCTCGCCGGCGATCGACCAGATGGCGTTCGCGAACTTCCTGGAGCGCGGCGAGTTCGACCGGCACCTGCGCCGGATGCGGCCGGTCTATCGACACCGCCGCGACGTCCTGCTGGCCGAGCTCGGCAAGCGGCTACCTGACTTCGAGCCGATCGGCATCTCGGCCGGGATCCACCTGGTCGCCTGGCTGCCGGCCGACCTCGACGAGGAGTCCGTCGTGGCGGCTGCGGCCGATCGTGGCGTCGGCGTCTCAGGGGTACGTCCGTACCGCCTCAACGGCCCCGGCCGGGACGGACTGATCTTCGGCTACTCATCACTCGGCGAGCGATCGATCGCCGAAGGCATTGGCCTGTTGGCCGCCGCGGTCGCGGAGCTCCGCGCCGCCTGAGTCTCCCGCCTAGTCGGACTGGCGGAACTTGTCGTTGTAGGCCTTGAGGCTCCAGGGGGCTTGGCCGTCGCCGCCGTCGAAGAACTTCTTCGCCGCCTTGCGACCGTTCTCGAACAGCAGATCGCGCTGCTCGTCGGAGAGATCGAAGTCGGTCGCCTGGATCGTGCCGGTGTCGACGAAGATCGTCCGCGCCTGTACGTCGGGGTCGTCGACGTACATCCGGTCGTAGAAGCCGGTCATCGTCTTGATCATCGCCTTGGTCATGTCGATCGGACCGTTGACGTCGGCGATCGTCTCCTCCAGCGCCTTGGCTCGGGCCGACAGCTTGATCCCGAACGTCGGCCAGCGTGCCTTTCGCCGGTTCGCCGCGTCGAAGACCTGGACCGGGAAGTTCGACAGCATGCCGCCGTCGACCAGGACCGACTCGTGGCCTTCCCGGTGGGTCAGCTTGACCGGCTCGAAGAAGAACGGAATGGACATCGACGCGCGTACGGCGTCGGCGACCTCCTGTTCGCCCGGCTTGAGCGTGTACACCGGGTAGTCCCAGGGGAGCTTGCGCAACCGTCCTCGCGTGATGTCGGAGGCCATGACGACGAGTCGGAAGTGCTGATCCGGGTCGAGCTTCGGATCGTCGTACGGCAGGTCGGCGAAGGTCTTGACCCCCTTCTTTGCGAGCAGGTCGCCGACCCAGTTCCTGGCGTAGTCGCCCTCGTAGATGCCGTCCTCGAACATCACCGACAACGCCTTGCCGACGAGCGGGATCTTGTCGAGCAGGTCCTTGTCCTTGAAGTTCGAGTAGTCCAGCCCCCGCATCTCGGTCTCGAGCTCCTTCGCCGACATGCGGGCAGCGATCAGAGCTCCGGCGATCGAACCAGCGGACGTGCCCGCGACCCGGTTGATCGCGTAACCACGCTCCTCGATGACGCTGTACGCCCCCACGAGGGCGATCCCCTTGACTCCGCCGCCCTCGAGTACGAGGTCCGCTTTGAGATCGGGCATGGCACACCTCCGACGCTGCGTACGCATCGCCAGCGTGCTGTCGGCGACAGTGCCCTGGCCAGTACCAGACGACCCGGCGACCGGGGGACCTTGGTCATCGCCGACGGCGGTAGCGTGCGTTCCGTGACCGGCCCTGAGGTGCACGTCTTCGCCGCCGACGCCTTGGGCGACCGCGACGCCACGGCAGTCGCCGACACGATCCGCCGCCGCGAGATCAGCGCCCGCGAAGCCGTGGAGGCCGCGATCGCGCGCGCGGAGCGGTTCGGGCGGCAGATCGACGCGATCGCCCATGCCGACTTCGACGCCGCCTTGGACCGAGCGGCCGCGGTGACGCCGAACGGCGCGCTGTCGGGGGTGCCAACGTTTATCAAGGACAACGTCGACGTACGCGGACTGCCGACCAACCACGGCACTCGCGCGTACGTCGGCCGGCCCGCGGAACGGCACGACGACATCGCACGGCAGTACCTCGCCCAGGGCGTGGTCAACCTCGGCAAGAGCAAGCTGCCGGAGTTCGGATTCAACGCCACGACGGAGTACGCCGAGGGCGAGCCGACCCGCAACCCCTGGAACCCGGCGTACTCGGCCGGTGCCTCCTCCGGCGGGTCCGCCGCACTCGTGGCAGCCGGCGTCGTGCCGATCGCGCATGCCAACGACGGTGGCGGCTCGATCCGGATCCCGGCCGCGGCGTGTGGACTGGTCGGGCTGAAGCCGACCCTGGGCCGGACGCTCGGGACCCGGTCGAGTCGCTCGCTGCCGCTCAAGGTCGTGTGCGACGGCGTGCTCACCCGCAGCGTCCGCGACACGGCGGCGTTCCTCGCCGGTGCGGAGCGGTTCCGGCCGCATCCGACGCTGCGGCCGATCGGCGTCGTGACCCGACCGGGAACGACGCGGCTGCGGATCGGCGTGGTGCTCGACTCGGCGACCGGCCATCCGACCGACGACGAGACCCGGGTGGAGGTGCTCCGGACCGCCGAGCTGCTGGCCGAGCTGGGTCACGACGTGACGGAGATGGAGCTGCCGCCGCTGCAACGGTTCACCGACGACTTCGCGCTCTACTGGGGCATGCTGGCGTTCCTGGTCGCGTCGACCGGCCGCTGGGTGATGGCTCGTGACTTCGACCGGAGCCGGCTCGACAACCTGTCGACCGGGCTGAGCCACATGTACGGCCGGGCGGCCTGGCGTACCCCGGGGATCTTTCGCCGGCTCCGTGGCATCACCGGCGTCTACCAACAGGTCTTCGCCCAGCGCGACGTCGTCTTGTCGCCGGTGCTGAGCCACACCACGCCCACGCTCGGCCACCTGTCACCGCGACAGCCGTTCG
>DATFRX010000200.1:0-2069 GCA_035262905.1 Nocardioidaceae bacterium | reverse complement strand
GCGCACGTCGGCGCGAGCACGGTCACCACGAGGTCGTGCAGGAGCGGTTGGTACATGATCTCTCCCGATCTCTTGACAGGACAGCGCACGCGGGGGCATCGTCAGGCCATCCACAGTTTGAACGGTCCAATGATGCGCCCCGGACTTGGATCGTTCAACACCCCCTTTCGGAGCGAAAGCGTGTTGATGGCCTCCAAAGTGACCATCCGAACCGTTGCTCGCCGCGCTGGCGTGTCGGTCCAAACCGTGTCCAATGTGCTCAATTCGCCCCACCTGGTGAGGCAGGAGACGAGGGCTCAGGTCCAGGCCGTCATCGACGAGCTCGGCTACCGGGCGAGCCAGGCTGCCCGGCAGATGCGGTCCGGTCGGTCACGGCTCATCGGCGTGCGCATCGAACCAGCCCGGGACGGCATCAACGGCAACCTGCTCGACCGGTTCCTCCACGAGCTCACGGAGGCCGCCGCCCGGGCCGGACTACGGATCATGTTGTACTCCGCGGTGGACGACGCCGCGGAGATCAGGGCATACGAGGATCTTCTCGCCTCGTACAGCCCCGACGGCTTCGTGCTCACGAGCACCCACCACGACGACGCGCGTGCCGGGTGGCTGCTCGACAAGCGGGTGCCGTTCGTTACCTTCGGCCGACCCTGGGGCGCACCGGACTCGCACCCCTGGGTCGACGTCGACGGGGCCGCAGGCACGGCCCTGGCGACGCGGCGGCTGCTGGGAGCGGGGCATCGGCGGATCGGCTTCCTCGGATCTCCCGAGGGCGCCGGCGTCGCCGATGACCGCCGCGACGGGTGGCTCGCCGCCATGCGGGACGCCGGGCTCGGCCCGGCCGGGCTCGCGCGGCACGTGCCCGACACGGTCGCGGACGGGGAGAGCGCGGCGGACGAGATGTTCGACGGACCGGACGGTCCGACGGCTCTCGTCTGCGCGAGCGACTCGTTGGCACTCGGTGCGTGGCATGCACGCACCGGCCGGGAACCCCTACCCGCCGTCATCGGCTTCGACGACACTCCGGTCGCCCGAGCCGTCGGCCTCACCACCGTGGCCCAACCGCTGGCCGAGGTGGCGCAGGCCTGCGTGCGCCTGCTGACCGGGGTGCTCGACGGTCGCGCCCCGACCGAGCACGTCCTGCTCGAACCCCACCTGGTCGTCCGCGACTCGGGCTGAGGCCGCGGACCGCTCCAATCAAATATCGACAAGGAGATATGATGCGAAGGTCCCATCGGATCATGGCTCTCGCGTTGGCGACGGCCGTGGTGGCCACCACCACTGCGTGCGGTGGCGACGACAACAAACAGCAGTCCGGTCCGGCCGATCTGGAGATCCTCTTCGGCTCGTCGGGCGACGCGGAGACCACCGCGCTCCAGGAAGCGGCCGCCGCCTGGGCGAGCGCGACCGGCAACACGGCGACCGTCACGCCGGCGCAGGACCTCGGCCAGCAGCTCGGCCAGGCGTTCGCCGGCGACGACCCGCCGGACGTGTTCTATGTCGACGCCGGCCGGTTCGCCGACTACGCGAGCGTCGGTGCCCTGCTGCCGTACGGCGACCAGATCCCCGACGCGGACGACTTCTACCAGTCGCTGCGCGACGCGTTCACCTTCGACGGGAAGCTCTACTGCATCCCGAAGGACTTCTCGACCATCGCCATGGAGATCAACACCGATCTGTGGGCGCAGGCCGGGCTGACCGACGCGGACGTTCCCACGACCTGGGACGAGCTGCGCTCGGCCGCCGAGCGGCTGAAGGCGGCGAACGTGACGCCGATCGTCATCGGTGACACCCGCGACCGCATCGGCGCATTCATGGTCCAGGCCGGGGGCTGGATCGTCAGCGACGACGGCACCCAGGCGACCGGTGACACGCCGGAGAACCTGACCGCGCTGCAGTACGTCAAGGCCCTGCTCGCTGACGGGCTCGCCGTCTACCCCAAGGACATCGACACCGGGTGGGGCGGCGAGGCGTTCGGCAAGCAGTTGGCCGCCATCACCTTCGAGGGCAACTGGATCAAGGGAGCGATGCAGAACGACTTCCCCGACGTGCACTACAGCGTCGCGGAGATG
>DATFRX010000199.1:0-9421 GCA_035262905.1 Nocardioidaceae bacterium | reverse complement strand
CGTACGACGTCGTCCAACGCCGCCATCGTCTCCTCGATCGGCGTCTCGTAGTCCCACCGATGGATCTGGTAGAGGTCCACGTAGTCGGTGCCGAGCCGGCTCAGCGAGGCGTCGATGGCCGACAGGATGTGCTTGCGCGACAGGCCGCCGTCGTTCGGACCAGGCCCCATCGGGAAGTAGACCTTGGTGGCCAGGACGTAGTCCTCGCGTCGCGGGAACAGCTTGCCGAGCAGCCGTCCGGTGATCTCCTCGGTCAGGCCGTCGGAGTACGCGTCGGCGGTGTCGAAGAACGTCACGCCGGCGTCGACCGCGTGTCGCACGATCGGCTCGGCGTCGGACTCGTCGAGGTGCCAGGCCCGCTCGTCCTGCGAGCCATAACTCATCATGCCGAGGCAGATCCGGGACACCTTCAGTCCGGACGTGCCCAGTCGGGTGTACTTCACTGGTCCTCCTTGGGAGACGGAACTTGGTGGATCGCCACGCCGGCCACGACCACGGCGATGCCGGCGAGCTCGGTCAGGGTCGGGAGCTGGCGCAGCACGACCGCCCCGATCACCACCGCGAAGACCGGCAGCAGCGACAGCAGCAGGGCGAAGGTGGCGCGGGGGAGTCGGGCCATGGCGAGCTGATCGGTGACATACGGGATGACTGAGGAGCAGACCGCGACGCCGAGCCCGGCCAGCAGGAGTGTGGGATCGGTGAACGCCGGCATCGCACCGGCCAGGCCGATCGGGGTCGCGACGACGGCCGCCAGGATCATGGCCGCACCGAGCTGATCGATGCCGCCGGTGCCCAGTCGGCCGCTCTGCGCGATCCGATGGCCTAGGACGACGTACCCGACGAACAGTGCGCAGTTGGCGAACGCGAAGGCGAGTCCGACCGGCTCGGCCGCCAGGTGCACGTCGGCCAGCACACCGACACCGATCACGACGAGCGCCAGCGCCATGACGTTGCGTGCGCTGCGGAGCCCGATCGCGGCCAGCCCGATGACGCCGACGAACTCCACCGCGCCGACGGTCGCCAGCGGCAGCCGGTCGACCGCCAGATAGAACGACGCGTTCATCAGCGCGAGTACGACGCCGAGGCCGACCAGCAGCCGACGCTGATCCGACGTGGCCCGGGCGATCACCCGCCACGGTCGGCGCCAGACCGCGAAGATCACCGCGGCGCCGGCGATCCGGAGCCAGGTCACGCCGAGCGGGTCGACTCGCGTGAACAGGAGCACCGCGAACGCCGGACCGAGGTAGTGGAAGACCGCGCTGACCGCGAAGTAGGCCGGCGCCGGCACTCGGTCGATCCGGGAGTGGGTCTCGGCCGGCCGGCTCGCGACGGCGCTCTCGGAGTCGATCGACATGCGAGTATCATCCAAGCCAGATCGCGAGTCTTGAAGGGCAATCTCAAGGCAGGAGGCCCGATGTGACTGCGGAAGTGCACCAGATCGAGCGGGAAGCCTACGAAACCGCAAATCCGCTGCTGGACGCCACGAATCGACGCCTGCTCGCCGAGTTGCACGCCGATCCGCGGCTGTCGATGGCGGCGCTGGCCCGCCGGGTCGGGATGTCGGCTCCGGCCGTGACCGAGCGGGTGCAGCGACTGCAGCGGGCCGGCGTGATCGCCGGATTCCGGATGGAGGTCGACCCGGCCGCGCTCGGCCTGCCGGTGACGGCGATCGTGCGCATCCGACCTGGTCCGGGCCAGCTCCCCAAGATCGCCGAGGCCGCGCGGCAGACGCCTCGCGTCGTGGAGTGCTACCGGATCACCGGCGAGGACTGCTTCGTGCTCAAGATGCACGGTCCGTCGATTGCCGATCTGGAGGAGACGCTCGATCGGTTCCTCGTGTACGGGCAGACGACGACGTCGATCGTGGTCTCGACCCCGGTACCGTCGCGGCCGCTCCCACTGTGGGATGAGTCACCCGATTGCGACTGAGCGGGCGACGGCGCCGTTCCTCCGTACGATGGGCCCCATGAGCGCACCGACGACGACCACCCGCCGCGTCCTGCTCGCCGCCCCCCGGGGCTACTGCGCCGGCGTCGACCGAGCCGTCATCACCGTCGAGAAGGCGCTCGACCTCTACGGCGCCCCGGTCTACGTCCGCAAGCAGATCGTGCACAACAAGCACGTCGTGCACGGCCTGGAGGAGCGCGGTGCAATCTTCGTCGAGGAGCTCGACGAGGTGCCCGAGGGCGCGACCGTGGTGTTCTCCGCCCACGGCGTGTCGCCGACGGTCCATGCGCAGGCTGCCGAGCGCGAACTCAAGACGATCGACGCGACCTGCCCGCTGGTCACCAAGGTCCATCACGAGGCCCGCCGCTTTGCCGGCGACGACCACGACATCCTGCTGATCGGCCACGCCGGCCATGAAGAGGTCGAGGGGACGGCCGGCGAGGCGCCGAGCCACATCACCCTGGTCCAGGGGCCCGACGACGTCGACGACCTCGAAGTACGCGATCCGTCGAAGGTCTCGTGGCTGTCGCAGACCACGCTGAGTGTGGACGAGACGATGGAGACCGTCGACAAGATCCGGGCCAAGTTCCCGAACCTGATCGACCCGCCGAGCGACGACATCTGCTACGCGACCCAGAACCGGCAGGTGGCGGTGAAAGAGATCGCCCGGGAGTCGCAGCTGGTGCTGGTCGTGGGGTCGGCCAACTCGTCCAACTCGGTACGGCTGGTCGAGGTGGCCCTCGAGGCCGGCGCCGACGCTGCCTACCGGGTCGATGACGCCGGCGAGATCGACCCGGCCTGGCTCGAGGGCGTGACGACCGTTGGCGTGACGTCCGGCGCTTCGGTGCCGGAGGACCTGGTCCAGGGGGTGCTCGACTGGCTCCAGACGCGAGGCTTCCCCCCGGCCGAGTCGGTGCACACGGCCGAGGAGAGCCTCATCTTCGCGCTGCCCCCCGAGTTGCGCCGCGACCTCAAAGCCGCCGACGCCTAGCGATCATCAGCCACTCGTGGCGCGGTCATCGGTCACTCGTGGTCGGGCCGGAGCGTCCGCACCGCGACGACCAGTCCGGCGGCGACCAGCACGATGTCCTTGAAGACGTATTGCGCCTCGAGGGTCGGCCCGTCGGACGGGAACATGTCGTGGAAGAACAGCACCAGCGGCGACATGATCCCGACCAGCGACGCGCCGAGGACCGCCAGTCCGGCTCGCAGGAGCTTCCCGGTGATCAGGGTGATCCCGATGAAGCACTCGGCGACCGCCGTGAGTAGCAGGGCGGCCTCGCCCGACACGATGCCGAGCGACAGGGTGTCGAGCGTCCGCTCCACGAGCGCCTGTGCAGGACTGGCGTCGGGGACGAACTTCACGGCACCGAACGCGAGGAACACGACACCGAGGCTGATCCGCAGGATGTCGATGCTGCGGCCGGCCAGCCAGTCGATGCCCCGGTCGAGCCTGGGCGAGCTGCGCATCGGGGATCGTGGGGCCGGCCTTGGGAGGGTGGTCATGGACGCCATCAGAAGCTCCGATCGTCGAGTCGTTTGCTGACTCGACAAGCCTCATCGCGATCGCCTGTGGGGTCGTCGGCCTCGAAGCGACACTTGGGCTACCGCGGCTCGCGTACGGCGCGGCCGCCGGCTACGTCGGAGCGCGTAGCGCGGCGTACCCGGATCACGCCGCCGCCCCGCTCAGGACGGCCAGGGGACGCCGACGGTCACATCGGACACGCAGACCGGCGAGTGTCCGGAGGCGACCGAGACGCGCAGCTGACCGCCGCCCGCCGGGAGTGGGACGAAGGCATCGCCGAGCCCGGTCGTGGCGAAGACCTCGTGGCGAGCGTCGCCCACCTCAATCGCCAGGGTCGTCGAGTCGCCCGTGACATAGCCGAGGCGAAGCATCGAGCGGTGGTCCGTGACCGGCTTGAGGTAGGCGATGCTCGTCGGCTGCCGGTCGACGACCCAGCCGCAGTCGGGCCGTGGTCCCTTCTCGTTGAGGGTGCGCGACACGAGATTCACCGGCTTCGGCTGGCCGAACCCGTCGAGAATCGACAGACGTGTGGTCGGCTGGTCGAAGGCGACATCGACTCCCGCCGCTGAGTACAGGACGCTCACCGGCTGCGCGACCACCCCGGTCGGCGGTGCCGAGGAGTCCGCGAGCACGAGCGATGGGTCGGCTCGGGCCGCGGCCAGGGCGTTGTTCGTGTAGTCCCTCGCATACGTGTGCCGCAGCTCGCCTGCCGTCTGGGTCATGGTGTAGAGGCCGCTGGCCACGAGCACCAGGACCGCAGAGCTCACGACCGCCGGACCGATGCGCTCGGCCAGTCGATCGATCCACCGCGTACGCGACGTGGATGCGGCGTCAGATGCGATGGCTGGCCGAGGGGCGTACGCCGCACACACTGCGATGACCGCGATCGGCAGGGCGTCGACGATGTACCGGGGATCGCGAGCGAGGAAGGTCGCGTAGTCGGTTCGTCCTACGACGACGAGCGCGATGTCGACGGCGAGGTAGCCGACCAGCAGCACCCAGCCCTCAAGCGCGCCGAGGCCGCGAAGCAGGAACGAGCCGAGCACCACGGCTGCCGCCAGGGCCACGCACAGCACGACGACGGCCGGCTCCGGCGTCGGGGCGATGGTGTTCTCCGCACCGGTGCCCGACCAGGGTCCGCCGAACAGGCCGGGCAGCCAGGTCTGGAGCAGGACCTTGTGAAGCACCTGGCCGACGTCGGCTTCCGCAGTGCCTTGATCGCTGTCGAACGAGATGGTCGCGGCGTACCAGCCCACATAGCCGACCGCGATCGCCACGTATCCCGCCCACAAGCCCCAGGCAGCGCGCAGGCGCGACCACCGCGCTCTCACCTTCTGGCCACGGAGCATCACCAGGACCACGACGCCGACCACCGCGGGCAGGATGAGAAGTGCCTTCTCCCAGAACATCAGACCCGCCGCGAACGCGATCCACGACGTCACCGTCCAGCGCCACGAGCCCCGGTCGATCGCGACGGATGCGGCACCGATGGCGATCAGCATGAAGATCTGCAGTGGCAGCGCCTGGAGCGAGGCTGCCCACCAGGTGCCCGGCGCCAGGCCGAGCGGTGTGAACAGGTACGCCGCGAAGGGAATCAGGAGCAGGGAACTGTTGCCGAACAGCCTGCGCAGCACCCACAGCAGTGCCAGCGAGGCAGCCAACTGCAGGACGACCATCGTGGTCGCGGCGGCGGCGTAGGAGTAGCCGAAGAGCTGGAGGACCAGCCAGACGAGTGTGAACTGCCCGGGCTGCAGATGGTCGTTGTAGTCCTGCAGGATGAAGTCCGCGGAGAACCCCTCCGTGCGCGCCTGCGAGAGGTACACGAAGTCGTCCTGCCAGAAGTAGCCGCGGCTGACCAGCACGATGCGTACGACGGTCTGCAGGACGACGAGCGCGAGTCCGCCGATCAGCATCGCGTCGATGCCGGTGATCCGTGGTCGTGTGTCACTCATCCGGCTGCCCCTCCCGGAGCTGCGCCGCGACCGGGCAGAGTGCGATGCCCACCGCGACGGAGACGAGCAGGTCGGCGGTGACCGATCGGCCGTCACCGTAGATCAGCAGCCCCGCGGCAGCCCCGCAGCAGGCCAAGGTTACGCCGACCCGGACGGCGAGTCGTCGCCCGTACGGCAGCACGCCCAATCCGGCCCCGGCGACGACGCCGATGCCGCCGAGCAGCGCGACCGCCGCCACCGCCTCCCAGGCCCACACGACGAACCACTTGCTCCGCATCGGCGGACCTGACGTCCGGCGGTCAGCCTCCGCGCCGCGGCGCCGGAACACCGCCCAGGCAGTGAGGCCGACGAGCACGACCAGCGCTGCCGCGCCGATCAGCAGGCTGGTGGTGAAGGCGCTCTGCGGTTCGTACGTCAGCACGAGCCGGCCACCCTCGCCTTCGGGTACGAGCCAGCCTTGCGCCCATCCGTCGACTTTGATCGCGTCGAGCCGATCCCCGTCCAGCGTCGCCGTCCAGCCCGGATTCGTGTTCTCGGTGACCCACAGCACCGCAGCCCCGCCGCTGCCGACGGTCAGGATGCGACTCGTGTTCGACCAGTTGTCGATCTCGAGTGGGCGGGACTGGTCGACCGGCGCCAGCCGTACACCTGAAGGCCGGAAGAACGCGCTGACCGGCTGGTAGCGCGCCGTCGAGGGAATGGACAGCCGATGGAGGCCGGCGTCGATCTCGATCGGCTCGCGTGGACAGGGAACGACCCGCATCCGGTTTCCGGCCAGCACCTGCCCCAGCGTGCCCTCGACCCTGGTGGGGACGGTCTGGTTGTCGAGCACGATGTCGGGTCCGAATCCGCACGGCTCGCCGGTGCGGGTGGTGCGCGTCGGCGTGAACCTGATCGGCTTGGACGAGCGGAGATCGAGATCGGTGATCCGCATCGGCTGTTCGTCGTCGGCGTCGGGGGCTCCGATCAGCGTCAGCGTCGCGTTCGTCGCCTCGAACGGCCGGAATCGGACCACGTGGTCGGCTTCGAGTTCGACGTTGCGCGTCTTGCCACCGCTCGCGTCGATGCGTACCCGGACCGGGCTTCGCGTGTCGGCACCGCTCGACTGCACACGGATTCCGGTGAGCCGCCGTTCGTCGCCCCAGTCCAGGCTCAGCGTCGGCTCGACGTCGCCGGGAGCAGACGTCCAACCGGTCCGAGCATCGTCATCGAGCGCCAGGATCGGGGCGGCCGCAGGTTCGTTGCCGAACACCGAGGACGCCACGATGGTGAACCGCGGAGCAAGCGGCTGTACCAGGGATAACGTCTCGGGCGAGCTCGTGGCGACGGCGCGGATCCGCGGCCACCAGGTGCCGTCGTCCGTGGTCCTGAACACGCGGAAGAGCCCAGAGGCCTCCTCGGCCGCAGCGAACTGAGAGCCGCGACATTGGGACAGCACCCGGCAGGCCCGGGTCGGCGGTGTGGACTGGAAGGACAGCGCCGTGTCCGCGCCGGCCCGGCCGGGAACGATCAGATAGCGACTCGTGTCGATCGTGTCGCCTCGGAACCGGATGTCGGAGATCCCGACTTGGTTGTTGCCCCTGTCGTCGCGGGTGCCGGCGATCGTCACCGAGAGCCCGCGCGTCGACCCGCGCGGGATGCCGACGACGGCCACCCCGGTGAGCGGATTCACCGACTCGGTCGCCGATCCGTTGTCCGTCGTGACGGTGACGGCGGTGACCAGGGGCTCGTCGGAGAGGATCGGCACCGTGACCGTGACCTCCCTGATGTTGGCGGGCGACGCCAGCACCATGCTGATGCCTTGGCCTCTGGGATCGGTGTACGGGGCACTGACCCAGGAGGTCCGGGCCACGCCGTCGATCGCCGAGTACGGACCGCGGGCCGGATCGACCGGGCCGAAGATGTCGGCGTACCCGGCCGAGCTCGTCGCCCAGAGCCGGAGGAGCCCCGGATACCAGGCCACCGTCTGCGGCACACTGGCGCCGCCGGCCGTCTCGTAGTCAGGCGCAGCACGGTCAAGCCGGTAGTCGTCGTCCGCGGCCATGATCGACGAGAGCGCCTGGTGCGTACGGCCGAACGATCGCTCGCGTCGCTGCATCCCGTCGGTCAGGGCATCCGGCACCGTCGGTGGATCGCGGTCGCTCGCGAGCTCGGTGGGCGCATCGGCAGCGGTCCACCCCGGGCGCATCAGACCGGCGACCGACTCGGGGCCACCGGACACGGTCTGGAGGCTGCCGGCATCAACCAGTCTGACCCGCGGATCGGATGCCGCGCCGTCGTCCACGGACCACAGCTCGAACGGCCTGGCGTCCGTTCCGGTCTCGGGAAACGTCTCCTGCAGCGTGAAGCCGGGCGACGCCCGCAAGGTCGCGCTCACCAGGCCGGCCCTGGGCGCATCGGTCGTGCGCGGGTCGAGATCGGATCGCACGAGTACATCGGTGATGCCCGCGCGGGCGAGCAGCGGTGCCAGTACGCGGCTGCGCTTGCCGGCGTCGATGAGCTGTTCGATCGAGTCGAGGTAGCGGGTCGTCGCACCCGGCGCCAGCGACGCCTGTCCCCTCACCACCCAGGGCGTATCGGCGTACGGCTGCAGCGGCTCGTCGACCGTGTAGCCCCACCGCTGCAGTGCCGAGCCGGTGCCGGGAGCCACCAGGACTCGGCTGCCGTCCGGAAGTGCATTGACCGCCGCAGCGGCGTCGGTCCAGGCGTCGGGAATCTCGCCCCAGCCGGGCTCGAACCGCAGCGTGCCGGCGAAGGCAGGAGCTGCGGCCGCGGCGAGCAGAAGCGCGCAGACCGCGCCGGTCAGGGTGCTCGCTCGGGTGGTGACGGAGTAGAGCCGGCGGACTCGAAGCGCGTCCGACCTGAGCAGGCGTACGGTCTCGGTCGCCGCATAGGCGAACCCGAGCGCCAGCGGCAGGCGTACCAGGGGATCGACCTTGTGGATGTTGCGCAGCGCGGCCAGTGACCCGTCGAGCAGGTCGCGGATCGGGTCGGCGAACAGGCCGCCCGCCGCGGTTCCGTGCGCGGCGACCAGACACGTGAGCCCGATCGCCATGGGGACGATGAGGGTCAGCCGATCGGGGACTCTCGGATGGAGCAGGCCGCACAGTCCGATCGCGGCCACGACGGTGGTCACCACGATCAGCGCTGGATTCGTGAGCAGCAGGTAGCCGGCCTGCCACCAGTGATGGTCGCCGAGACTGACGCCGGCGAGCCAGTGGTCCGTGCCGCGCAGTGCGTTGGTCCAGCCCACGGGACCGGTCGTGATCGCGGCGGACTCGATGTAGTCGAGGAACGGTGAACTGTAGCGCCCGAGGAGCAGCAGCGGACCGATCCACCAGGCACATGCGAGGAGGACGCCCAGTCCCCAGAGCCAGATCGTCCGCACCGGGAGCTGTCGGGCGACGACACCGGCGATCACGACGGTCGCGGGGAGCGGCAGTGTTGCGACTGTTTCGACCGCATTGTGTCCGCCCATGAGGACCACCGAGAGTGCGGACAGTCCCACGGCAGAAAGCACATCGAGCCGGCCTCGACGGGCGAGTACGAGCGGCAGCACCGTCCACGGCAGGATCACGGTCGGCAACGTCTCGCCGGTCAGTACCCCGATCGTCGTCACGAATCGCGGCGCGACGACGAAGGCGACGCCGGCGATCAGCGCGCCACGCTTGCTGAGGCCGCCCCACGCGAGGGCGACCCGCCTGGCGCCCTCGAAGGCGACGACGGTCAGCAGCGCGCTCCACAGGCGTTCCCAGATCCACGCTGGAATGGCGGCGATGTCGCCGATCCAGAAGAACGGGCCGATCGGGATCAGGTAGCCGTACGCCTGGTTCTGCAGCTCACCGAGCCCAGTCCGGTCGGACCACATGTCGAGCGAGCGCGCCATGAACTGGCCGGAATCGACGAGCAGATCGAGCTTGGTGTCGAATGTGACGGTCCCGAGTGCCTATGCGAAGGCCACGACGACGAACGCGACGATGCAGAGCCACCACAGTCC
>DATFRX010000198.1:0-4170 GCA_035262905.1 Nocardioidaceae bacterium | reverse complement strand
CACGAACGCCCAGCTCAGCGAGACCGAGGCCCAGCTCGCCGAGCTGTGGCTGGAGGTCCTGGGCGCCTCGGTGGACGGACCCACTGACGACTTCTTCGACCTCGGCGGCGGCAGCCTCACCGCCGCCCAGATGGTCTCCCGGCTGCGGGTGCGCTACCCCGAGGTGGCGGTCGGCGACATCTACGAGCGGCCCACCCTGGCCGCTCTCGCCGCCTACCTCGACGGGATGACCCGCGCCGAGCCGACCAGCGACCGCACCGTGCCCGCCGTGCCGGTGAAGACCCAGGCAACCCAGGTGATCGGAACCGTCGTCCTGCGTGCCCTGGCTGGTCCGCGATGGCTCACCTGGGCTCTGGTCGCCTGCCAGGCCCTCTCCCTGGCCGGCCTGGACTGGCTGCCGACCGTCCACCCAGCCGTGCTGATCGCTGCGGTGCTGCTGTTCCTCACCCCTCCGGGCCGCATGCTGCTGGCGGCGGGCGCGGCGCGACTCCTGCTGCGTGGCATCGAGCCGGGACAGTACGCCCGAGGCGGCCAGGTCCACTTGCGGCTGTGGCTCGCCACGCATGTGGCCGACGAACTCGGTGCGACGGCGCTCGCCGGGGCGCCATACATGACCTGGTACGCCCGCCTGCTCGGCGCCAAGGTCGGGCGGAACGTCGACCTCCACAGCCTCCCGCCGGTGACCGGGATGCTCTCCCTGGGCAAGGGCTGCTCGGTGGAGCCGGAGGTCGACCTGAGTGGCGCGTGGATCGACGGTGACATCCTCCATCTCGGAGCGATCCGCGTCGGCTCCAAGGCCAGGGTGGGGGCCCGATCGATGCTCCTGCCGGGATCCGAGGTGGGCAGCGGCGCCGAGGTCGCACCGGGGTCGGCCGTCTTCGGAGCGGTGCCGGAGGGCGAGTTCTGGTCCGGGTCGCCGGCCGTACGGGTCTCCGGCGCCGCCCGGGGTCCGTGGTCCAAGCGGCCGCCGACTCGCCCGGTCTGGGTCGCGGCCTACGCCCTGGCCGGAGCCGTGCTGTCCCTGCTCCCGCTGGTCGCCGTGGCCGCCGCGGCTGCCGTACCGCTGCTGGTCAGCACCCCGGACGGGTACGACGACGCCCTCCGACTGGCGGCCTGGCTCCCGTTGTCGACGGCGATCGGGATCGTCGTCCTGGCGGTGTTGGTCTGGGCGGTTGTACGGGTGGCCGGACTGGCGATCAAGCCCGGGGTACATGCGGTCCACAGCGGTCCGGCCCTAGCCGTGTGGTCGACCGTACGGGTCCTCGACGAGGCCCGCACCTGGCTGTTCCCGCTCTACTCCTCCCAGTTCACCGCCGGCTGGCTGCGTGCCCTCGGTGCTCGGATCGGGCACGACGTGGAGGCGTCGACCGTGCTGATGATCCCGCGCCTCACCCAGGTCAACGACCAGGCCTTCCTCGCCGACGACACCCTGATCGGCGGCTACGAGCTCGGCGGCGGCTGGTTGCGGGTCGAACGGGTGAAGATCGGCAAGCGAGCCTTCGTCGGCAACTCCGGCATGGCCGCTCCCGGACGCAAGGTGCCGAAGGCCTCGCTGGTCGCCGTGCTGTCGGCGGCGCCACGACGCCGGGCGGCGCGCTCGGGGGAGTCCTGGCTGGGCTCACCCCCGGCGCCGCTGCGGCGACTCCCGGAGGACTCCGATGCTGGGCGCACCTACGCGCCACCCACGTCGCTCAAGGTCGCTCGCGGGTTCTTCGAGCTGTGTCGTCTGGTGCCGGTGATGGCGGCCGTCGCGCTGACCGCTGCCGCTGCGCTCGTCCTGGTCGCACTCGTCGACCGGGCCAGTGTGGTCGCGGCAGTACTGCTCGCCGGCCCGGTCCTTGTCGCCGCCGGACTGGTCGCCGTGGTCGTCTCGGTCGCCGCCAAGTGGCTGCTCATCGGACGGGTCCGGCCGGGGACGCATCCGCTGTGGAGCTCGTTCGTGTGGCGCAACGAGCTCGCCGACACGTTCGTGGAGACGCTGGCCGCACCGTGGTTCGCGCGGGCAGTCGCCGGCAGCCCCCTCCTCGGCCTCTGGTTCCGGGCCATGGGAGCCCGGATCGGCCGCGGTGTGTGGTGCGAGACCTATTGGCTGCCCGAGACCGACCTCGTCGACCTCGGCGACGGAGCCACGGTCAACCGGGGCACCGTCGTCCAGACCCACCTGTTCCACGACCGGATGCTCAGCCTCGACCGGGTCACGCTTCGCCGGGGCGCGACCCTCGGGCCCAACAGCGTCATCCTCCCGGCGGCCACGCTGGGCCGTCACGCTACGGTCGGTCCCGTGTCGCTGGTGATGAGGGGCGAGTCGGTGCCCGACAAGACGACGTGGATCGGGAATCCGATCGGACCCTGGGTGTCCGACCTGTGAGGATTCCCGGCCGCCACTCCGACCTCCCGACCGCCGATCCCTACCTCCCGGGCCACGGCGACCGTTCCTGGAGCGCGTCGCGCTACGACCTCGAGCTCAGGTACGACATCGGCAACAACCAGCTGCGGGGCCGGGCCACGATCGCAGCGGTCGCGGAGCAAGACCTCGAGCGCGTGGTGCTCGACATCGCGCACCTCCGCGTCGACAAGGTCAGCGTGGACGGCTCGACGCCGGCGAAGTACTCCACGCGTCGCGGCCGGCTCGTGCTCGCCCTGCGGCGCCCCATCAAGGCCGGGGCATCCTTCACGATGACTGTCCGTTACAGCGGAAAGCCACGACCCCTCGTGGAGAGGCATCACGGGGACGCCGGCTGGGAGGAGCTCACCGACGGGGTCATCGTCGCCGGGCAGCCGCACGGCGCCCCGAGCTGGTTTCCCTGCAACGACCGGCCCGACGACAAGGCGTCGTACCGCATCTCGATCGCCACGCACCCCGACTACACGGTCGTCGCCAACGGCGCTCTCTGGAGCCGCACCCGCCGCGGGGCAACCGTCACCTGGGTCTACGAGGAGGAGCACCCGATGGCCACCTACCTGGCGACCGTGCAGATCGGCAGGTACGACGTCCGCGAGTTCGAGTCCGACGTACGGATGCTCGTGGCGGCGCCGTCGGAGGCTCGCGACGGTGTGGACGCGGCGTTCGGCCGCCAGCCGGAGATGCTCACCGCCTTCACCGAACTGTTCGGCCCCTATCCGTTCACCGGGTACGCCGTCGTGGTGACTGCCGACGACCTGGAGATCCCGCTGGAGTCGCAGAGCCTCTCCACGTTCGGCCGCAACCTCCTCTCCGACGACTGGGACTCGGTCCGGCTGGTCGCCCACGAGCTGGCGCACCAGTGGTTCGGGAACAGCGTGACACTGCGCGGGTGGCGCGACATCTGGCTGCACGAGGGCTTCGCGTGCTACGCGGAGTGGTTGTGGTCCGAGTGGTCCGGCGGCGATGCGGCCGATGCTCATGCCCGCGCCCACCACGAGCGCCTCTCCGGCCTCGACCAGGACCTCGTGCTCTCGGACCCGGGCCCTGACTTGATGTTCGACGATCGCGTCTACAAGCGCGGAGCTTTGACCCTGCACGCCCTGCGGCTGACCGTGGGCGATGAGGTGTTCTTCCGCCTGCTCCAGGGTTGGGCCGGTGAGAACGCCGGCGGCTCGGTGACGACGGCCGACTTCGTCGCGTACGCCTCGGCAGCAGCCGCGACCGATCTGGACGGCCTGTTCAGGTCCTGGCTGGATGAGGAACCGCTGCCGGACCTGCCAGCCGCCAACTGACCGACCCGCCCGCCACCGTCCCGACGTACCCGGCCGGCAGATCGAGCGTCCGGGCCGGAAGGTCGGGAAGATCGCGTGGGTCTCGTCGCAGGCCCTCGCCGGTCGCCTTGATCAGGGCCTCGGTCCTGGTCCAGGACAGTCGATCCCCGAACTCGCCGACGGGTGGACCGTCGGCCTCGACATCGATCCCGACCGGGCCGGCCCACGACCACGCGACGGCGACCAGCCCCTCGGCGTACGCGATGCTCACCGTAGCTGCGCTGCCGATCGCCGTCGGGCGGCCGTGCTCGTCACTGCCGCACCGGGGGCAGACCCGGACGATGCGCTTGGCACCGGTCTCCGCCCCGAGGATCTCCTCGCCGAGCAGCCGGAGCATCACCCGGTCGGGAGGACGGTTCGGGGTCATGCCATCGAACGTACGCTCTCCTTCGTCACTGTGGGGTTGCGACGACCTGTCGACCTACCCGCCCTCGG
>DATFRX010000197.1:0-7787 GCA_035262905.1 Nocardioidaceae bacterium | reverse complement strand
CGCGCTGGCGATCACCTGCGCGGGACGCACTGACGCCGGGGTACACGCGCGCGGTCAGGTCTGCCACGTCGACGTGCCGGCGGCGATCGCGGAGTCGGTCGAGTCGTGGGAGCAGCTGACCGGGCGGCTGGCTCGCGCGTTGCCGCCGGATCTCCGGGTGCATCGCGTGCGGCCGGCGCCGAACGGCTTCGACGCGCGGTTCGCGGCACTGTGGCGGCGCTATGCCTATCGGCTGTGCGACGACCCAGCCGCGGCCGATCCGTTGCGCCGGCGCGAGGTGCTGACCTGGCGCCGGTCGTTGGACGTAGATCGCATGAACGCTGCAGCGGGGCAACTGCTGGGCGAGCACGACTTCGCCGCCTACTGCCGGCCGCGGGCGGGTGCGACGACCGTGCGTACGTTGCGCGAGTTGGTCTGGCAGCGCCGAGCGGACGGCGTGATCGAGGCCCGGGTGGTCGCCGACGCGTTCTGCCACAACCTGGTCCGAGCCCTGGTCGGTGCGCTGGTCGCGGTCGGCGAGGGCCGGTTCGACGTCGACGAGCCGCGCCGGATCCTCGATGCCCGGGTGCGCGACTCGCGGGTGCTCGTCGTACCGCCGCACGGGCTGACGCTGGAGGAGGTCGGCTACCCAGCCGATGCCGAGCTCGCCGAGCAGGCCCGCCGGGCGCGGACCGTGCGAGGTCCGGTGGTTCCGTGAGCGAGCACTACTTCTCCGCCGATCCGTCGTCGCCGGTCCGCGAGTCGGAGATAGACGTCGATGTGTGGGGTCATGCGATGCGGCTGACCACGGCGTCCGGCGTGTACGCCCATGGCCGGCTCGACATCGGCACCGCGGTGCTTTTCCGCCAGACCGAGCCGCCGGCCGTGGGCGATCGGTTCCTCGATCTCGGCTGCGGGTACGGCGTGATCGCCGGTGCCCTGGCACTGACACGTCCCGAGGCGCGGATCTGGGCGGTCGACGTCAACGAGCGGGCTCTCGACCTCACCCGGCGCAACGCGGATCGCCTCGGCGTCGCCGACCGTCTGACCGCCGCACTGCCGGACGAGGTGCCGGAGTCGGAGCGCTTCGACGGCATCTGGTCCAACCCTCCGATCCGGATCGGCAAGCCGGCGCTGCACGACCTGCTGCTGCGCTGGCTGCCCCGGCTGACTCCCGACGGCACCGCGACCCTGGTGGTCGGTAGGCACCTCGGCGCCGACTCGCTGCAGCGGTGGCTCCGCGAGCAGGGCTACCGCTGTGACCGGCTCGGCTCGGCCAAGGGCTTCCGCGTACTCCGGGTCGAGCCGGCCGACTGAGTGCTAGGCTCCGATATGTCAAAATTGGCATATATAGCCGCCATCGTGAGTCTCCTGGTCGTGGTCGGCTGCGGCTCCGGCTCGGATGCCGAGTCAGGCCCCAGACCGAGTGCGACCGACCCCAGCGCGACGACATCTGCGCCTACGGCTGCGGAGTCGGCCGGCGGTCCGGTTTCAGCGCGCTGCGGCCCGCCCGACGCGGACGCCCGCTGGATCACGCTCCGCGGTCCGGACCGCAACCGATTGGCCGCCGTCGTGATCGGCGACGGGCCGGTCACCGCGGTGTTCTCGCACCAGACCGGCGTGTCGGGCCTCTGCGGCTTCTGGCCGTTCGCGGTCTGGCTCGCCGAGGAGCACGGCATCCGATCGGTGCTGCTCGACCACTGTGGAGTCGGCGGCTCGGCATGTGTCGACGACGGCTTCGCGGCGAACCGGGTCACCCAACTCGAGCTGGCGATGGCGTGGGCTCGTACCCATGGTGCGAAGCGGCTGAGCTCGGTCGGCGCGTCGCTCGGCGGTACCACCGTCACGGTGGCCGCGGCTCAGCATCGGATCGATGCGGTCGTCAACCTATCCGGGCCGGTGACCTGGATCGGCCTCGATGCGCGACGCGCGGCTCCGCAGGTCACCGAGCCGATGCTGCTGGTCGTCGCGCCCAACGACTCGGTCGTGACGACCGCGCAGTTCAAAGCGCTGCGGTCGTCCCTGGGGTCTCGGACGACTGCCTTCGTGCAACCGCCGGAAGGGCACGGGTGGGAGTTGCTGGACACGAGTGCCGGTCCGCCGTTCCAGCCGAGCGAGGTCGCGCGGAGCGTCGCCGCCTGGATTCAGGGTGACTTCGCCGCTGCGTGAGGCTCAGCGGATGTACGGCAGCACCATCGCCTTGGCCGCCTCGAGCAGTTCGTGCTCGGCCAGGAACGTGTCGAGCTGGTCGATCGCGACGAACTCCGCCGTCGCGACCTCGTCGGCCTGGAACGCGAACGGGCCGTCGCTGACCGTCTCGTAGAGCCGGCCGACCTCGCGGCTGCCGTCGCCGTCCCAGCGGTACTCCGCGAGTTGGCGCAGCGTCCCACGGATGCCGGCCTCCTCGTAGAGCTCGCGCGCGGCCGCATCGGGCCAGTCCTCGCCGATGTCGCAGGCGCCGCCGAAGCCGAGGTCCCACTTGCCGGGTTGGAGGCGTTTGATGAGGGCACGTTGATGGGCGAGCACGGCGCCGGATGACGATCGGACCACGACGAAGGCGGTCCGATGCCAGAGGTTGCGGTCGATCACCTCGGTCCGAGGGGCCTCCCCGACGATCGCGCCGGACTCGTCCAGTACCTCGACTCGCTCTTCGGTCATGGCGTCATTGTCGTATGCGTCGGTGGCGCCAGACATGTGCCGCCCCCCGGCGCGACACATGTCTGACGAGTCGGCGGGCCTCGCGGGGTGCGTCCAGCGTATGCACCGAAGGGGTCACTTCTATTCACGCGAGTTGTCCGCCTGTGGTTGCCCCTGGGGCGAAATAGGGCTGACAACTTCGTACGGTGCACTCAGACTTGGCTTTCGTGGGACATGTGGAGTTGGCCGGCATCCGGTTCGAGCTGCCCGACGGCCGGGTGCTGCTCGACGACATCAGCTTTCGCGTCGGCGAGGGTGCCAAGGTGGCGCTGGTCGGCGCCAACGGGGCCGGCAAGACCACCCTGCTGCGGATCATCACCGGCGAGCTCGCGCCGCACGGCGGGACCGTCGTGCGCAGCGGCGGGCTCGGCGTGATGCGTCAGATGGTGACCCAGGGCCATGACGACTGGACGGTGCGGGACCTGCTGCTGTCGGTCGCGCCGCCACGAGTACGCCAGGCGGCCGCCGAGGTCGACAAGATCGAGCTGGCCCTGATGGACCGCGACGACGAGCCGACCCAACTGCGCTATGCGGCGGCGCTGGCCGAGTACGCCGACGCCGGTGGCTACGACGCCGAGGTGGTCTGGGACACCTGCTGTACGAGCGCGCTGGGCGTCCCGTACGAGCGCGCGAAGCATCGCGACCTGACGACCCTGTCGGGCGGTGAGCAGAAGCGGCTCGTACTCGAAGCACTGCTGCGCGGCCCCGACGAGGTGCTGCTGCTCGACGAGCCGGACAACTTCCTCGACGTGCCCGGCAAGCGCTGGCTCGAGGGCCGGCTCGCCGAATCCCAGAAGACCGTGCTCTATGTCAGTCACGACCGGGAGCTGCTGGCCAACACGGCGACCCGGGTCGTGACGATCGAGCTGCGCGCGCCCGGCAACGGCGCCTGGATGCACCCGGGCGGGTTCGCCAGCTATCACGAGGCTCGGCGGGACCGGTTCGAGAAGCTCGAGGAGCAGCGCCGGCGCTGGGACGAGGACCACGCCAAGCTCAAGGCGCTGGTGCTGATGTACAAGCAGAAGGCGTCCTACAACGACGGCATGGCGTCGCGCTACAAGGCCGCGCAGACCCGGCTCCGCAAGTTCGAGGAGGCCGGGCCGCCCGAGACGCTGCCGCGTGAGCAGGACGTCCGAATGCGGCTCAAGGGCGGCCGCACCGGCAAGCGGGCGGTGATCTGCGAGGGACTGGAGCTGACCGGCCTGATGCGGCCGTTCGACCTCGAGGTCTGGTACGGCGAGCGGGTGGCCGTGCTCGGGTCCAACGGCTCCGGCAAGTCGCATTTCCTTCGGCTGCTGGCGGCCGGCGGGTCAGATCCGGACGTTGAGCATCGGCCGGTCGAGGACACCCCGATCGAGCCGGTCAACCACACGGGCCGGGCGCGACTGGGGGCGCGAGTACGGCCGGGCTGGTTCGTCCAGACGCATGAGCATCCGGAGCTGCGCGGCCGTACCCTCCTGGAGATCCTGCATCGCGGCGACGCCCATCGCGACGGGATGCCGCGCGAGCAGGCGTCGCGGACGCTGGATCGCTACGAGCTCGCGATCGCGGCGGAGCAGCGGTTCGAGTCGCTGTCCGGCGGGCAGCAGGCGCGGTTCCAGATCCTGCTGCTGGAGCTGTCCGGCGCGACGCTGCTGCTGCTCGACGAGCCGACCGACAACCTCGACGTCCAGTCGGCCGAGGCGCTGGAGGACGGGCTCGAGCGGTTCGAGGGGACCGTCCTCGCGGTGACCCACGACCGCTGGTTCGCCCGCGGCTTCGACCGTTTCCTGGTGTTTGGCGAGGATGGCTCGGTCTACGAGTCGGACCAGGCGGTTTGGGACGAGGGTCGGGTGAGTCGGGCCCGCTGAGCTTCCTCCGGTTCGGCGGCATTTGGGAGTACGGTCGTGGGCATGACGACCCAGCCGGTGCCGGAGCCTTCGGACCGCTTGGAGCCGCCGTGGGTGGCCGACGAGCGGGCCACCCTCGACGGCTGGCTCGACTACCACCGTCGGACCCTGCTGTGGAAGTGCGACGGGCTCAGCGACGACCAACTGCGCTCGCGCTCGGTCCCGCCGTCGGACCTGTCGCTGATCGGGCTGGTGCGGCACATGGCCGAGGTCGAGCGGGGCTGGTTCGGCGACTACTTCGGACTCGACACGTCCGAGCTCTACTGCACCAAGAAGCATCCGGCGGGCGACTTCGAGGTCGACGACGCCGACGTGGCAGCCGACTTGAAGACGTACCGGGCCGAGATCGACGCGATCCGGAGTGCCGCCCCGGAGTTCGACCTCGACGACGTCACGGCCACGCCGAACGGCCAGCGGATCGGGCTGCGCTGGGTCTACACCCACATGATCGAGGAGTACGCGCGGCACAACGGCCACGCCGACCTACTGCGCGAGGCGATCGACGGCGCCACGGGAAGTTAGCCATGGACCAGACTGATCACGAGTCTGAGCGCCAGATGGCTGAGGCGACGGCGCTGGCAGCCGACCCGGACGATCGGGCAGAGGCGCGAGCTGTACTCGCCGACATGGAGTCGGTGCGCGCACTCGATCGGTGAGCTAGTCGTCCAGCGCCGCCATCTGCCGTCGCAGGTGCTCTGACTGCGGCGCGCTGAGCTCGAGCCCGAGGGCGTTCTGGTACGACTCCCGCGCATCTGCTGGACGGCCGAGGCGATGCAGCAGCTCGGCCCGGGTCGCATGCCACCACGGATAGCCAGCCAGGCTGTCGATCTCGTCGACCAGTGCGAGTCCGGCGGCCGGGCCGTCGCGTTCGGCCACGGCAGCCGCCCGATTGAGCCGGACGACGTCGGTGTCCTGGATCCGACGCAGCACGTCGTACCAGGAGATCACTGCGTTCCAGTCGGTCGCGTCGTAGGACGGGGCGAGCGCGTGGCAGGCGGCGATCGCGGCCTGGACGACGTAGGCGTTGGGCCGATCCGGTGTCCGTCGTAGGCCGGTGCCGACCAGCCGGACGCCCTCCTGGATCGCCATCGCGTCCCAGAGCGAGCGGTCCTGGTCGGGGAGGAGCATGAGCCGTCCGGAGGAGTCGACCCGGGCAGCCGCGCGGGAGTTCTGGAGCAGCAGCAGGCTGAGCAGGCCGATCACGGTCGGCTCGTCGGGCATCAGTTCGAACAGCAGGCGGGCGAGTCGGACCGCCTCGGCGGTGAGCGTGATCCGGACCAGGTCGGGTCCGGCACCCGCGGCGTACCCCTCGTTGAAGATCAGGTAGACGGTAGCGGCGACGCCGGCGAGCCGGTCGGGGAGTTGGTCGGCCGGCGGCACCCGGTACGGGATCTTCGCCTGGGCGATCTTCTGCTTGGCCCGGCTGAGCCGTCGGGTCATCGTGGCCTCTGACACCAGCAGGCCACGGGCGACCTCGGCAGTGGACAGACCGCCGAGGGTCCGCAGTGACAGGGCGACCTGCGCCTCCGTCGACAGGGTCGGATGACAGCAGGTGAAGACGAGTCGGAGCAGGTCGTCGCGTACGACCTCCGGCGGTTCGGGGACAGGCTCGAAGTTGCTCATCGCCTCGGCTTCCTTGTCGGACCGATGCGACTCCCGTCGGATCAGGTCGATCGCGCGCCGCTTCGCGGTGACGGTGAGCCAGCCGCGCGGGTTGCGGGGGACGCCGTCACGCGGCCAGGTCTCAAGCGCGCGAACGATCGCATCCTGGGTGGCGTCCTCGGCCAGGCTGATGCTGCCGGTGACGCGGACCATGGTCGCCAGCACGCGAGTACCCTCCTCGCGTACGAGCCCCGCGACCGCGTCACCGGCCTCCATGACGTCCGGTCAGGATCCGAAGTCGACGATCGGCCGGACCTCGACCGCGCCGTGCCAGGCCCCTGGGATCCTGGCCGCCCACCCGACGGCCTCGTCCAGGTCGGCGCACTCCAGCAGGTAGAAGCCGGTCAGCGCTTCCTTGGTCTCGGCGTACGGTCCGTCGCTGGTGATGACGTCGCCGCCCTTGCCGCCGGGCACGCGCACCGTCGTCGCGGTCGCGGTGGGGTAGAGCGCATCGCCGCCCCGGATCACGGCCTCGGCTGCCTCGCCGAACTCCTGGTAGTCCTTCGACATGTCGGAAACCGCCTGTGGGTCGATCTCATCGGCGGTGTAGATCAATGCGGCGTACTTGGGCATGACTGCTCCTCCGTGGTTCCGCGCCGGCGTGGGTCGCCGGCGTCCACTGTAAGGACGAACGGGGAGTCGCGGGATCGGACAACGGCCGGCTGTGGATTTCAAGAAGTCCGCGAAGTGTCCGGATCCACGACGGCGGCGACGGCCTCGACCTCGACGAGTTGGTCGGTGTAGCCGAGTACGGTCACGCCGATCAGGGTGCTGGGCACGTCGTGCTCGCCGAACGCCTCGCGGACGACCTGCCATGCCGTCACGAGGTCCTCTTGGCGACTGGACGCGACGAGGACGCGAGTCGAGATCACGTCGGTGAGGGACGCTCCGGAGTCGACCAGGGCGACCTGCAGGTTCTCGATCACCTTGGCGGCCTGACCGGCATAGTCGCCGACGGCCGCGGTCGAGCCGTCCGCATTCAGCGGGCAGGCTCCGGCCAGGAAGATCAGCCGGGAATCCGCCGGTGCGGTCGCGGCGTAGGCGTACTGCGCGACGTCGGACAGTCGGCTGGAGCGGATGAGCGTGACAGCGCTGGGCATGGCTTCTCCGGTACTGATCGGTGACTGTGCCCACGGTGCCAAAGGCCGCCATTCCCGGTTCGCGGCGAGGGGCCGTGTTCGCTCAGAGCGAACACGTCACCCAGCCGCGCTGTCCGCCTTGGGACAGTTTCCGGGCCCAGCGTGCTCCGCGATGGCGAGCAGATCGAGCCGGGCGTCGCCGGAGGGGTACAGGATGCAGCCGCAGGCCTTGCCTTCGGCGTCGACCAGCTCGATCGGCCAGCCGCGGTAGGGCTGACCTCGCAGACATCGCGCCCACTCCGGCTCCCGCATCGCGGACCGTTCGCCGCTCAGGCGGTGCTCCGTCATCCCCAGTAGGCGAACTTGCCGTCGACGTGGCCGTTCACGTAGTCGATGGACACGATGCTGTACCTGGGGTGCTGGCAGGCGCGGTAGTCGCGGGTGGAGTAGTGGTCGCCGCCGATCCAGAACGTGGAGGTCT
>DATFRX010000196.1:0-9625 GCA_035262905.1 Nocardioidaceae bacterium | reverse complement strand
TTATTCCCAAGATCATTCCCAGTGATCTAGACAAGCTAGTCGTCGAGCGAATCTGCGCTGGTCAGACAGCGGTGCCCCCGGCAGGATTCGAACCTGCGACACACGGTTTAGGAAACCGTTGCTCTATCCCCTGAGCTACGGGGGCGGGGATGGGCGGCCACAGGCTATCGGGCCCGAGCGAACCCGCAGCGCCGTGCCGAGGCAACCGGCCAATGGACCCGGGCTCAGGAGGCGTAGCGCTTCTCTGCCCTGGCGCGAGCCTTCGCGGCCTCGATCTCGCGGTCGCGCGGCGGCGCCTTGGTCACCAGGGTCTCCAACAGCGCGGAGGTGGTGGCGGCGACGGCCTCGATCGCCTCGTCGAACGCGTCCTGGTTGGCCGATGAGGGCTTCGTCATGCCGCTGACTTTGCGGATGTACTGCCTGGCGGCGGCATGGATCTCGTCCTCGGTCGCAGGCGGGGCGAAGTTGTGGAGGGTCCGAATGTTGCGGCACATGATCCCCAGAGTGCCACGCGCCACCGACGAGACACGCGGCGTACGGGTGTTTTTGTGCCGGTCGTCGGCGGCGTCTCACGACATGCTGGTGCCATGGAGGTCGAGAGTCTTCGCCGGCGGCGCATCGGTGACCTGGTCATTGCGGCGCTGGCCGTGCTGTCGGTGGGACTGCTCATCTATACGGCGGTCGGCGACCTCAGCAGCCGGCAGCAGCGGACGGTCTTCTGGATCGACGCCGGCATCTGCGTGGTGTTCCTCTCGGAGTTCCTGGCGTCGTGGCGGCTCGCCCACTGGCAGGTGTCGTACCTGTGGCGCAACTGGTACGACCTGATCAGCATGATCCCGGCGGCGTACCCGGCGCTGGTCGACACCAGCTGGACCTGGGTGCTCTGGGGTGTGGTCATCCTGGCTCGGATCGGCCGCGCTGTCGACCGTCTCGTGGGCGAGCGGGTGACGGCGGCGGTGACCAATCGGATCGTGATCGCGGCCGTGGACACCATTCGGTTCCCGATCACGGTCGCTGTGCTCGAGGAGGTCGCCGGTGTCCTGCAGGCCGGTCGCTACACCGAGAATCTGGCGGCCGCGCTGCACGAGAACGAGTACGAGATCAAGGCGATGGTGCGCGAGACGCTCAAGGACGACCCGCTCACCGGGCGGATCAAATGGCTGCCGTTCCACGATCAGATGGTCGACACGGTGAGTACGACGACGATGCGGGTGATCTACGAGGTGCTCCGGGACCCGCGTACGGAGGAGCTGATCTCCGACGTGCTCCGCGAGAACATCCTGCAGTTGCGGAGCGAGATCCGGGCCCATGGGTACAGCTCGGGCCGTGGCGCGGCGGCGTGGAGTGCTCCGGATCGGGCCGAGAGTGCGGAGAAGCCCGACGTGCCCGACGCACCGAAGGCGACGGAGGTAGCGGAGGCAGCCGAGCCGAGTCCGGAGCCGTCGGAGGAGAAGTAGTCCGCACGGCGTTCTCGCCAGGCGACAACCGTGGCTTGCCGGACCCGCCGGTCCCGGTGACGATGGAACTCACAGGCGGTGGCCACCCGAGGCGGTGAGGCTCGACCATGACGGTACGACTTTCCTATGCGTCGGGTGTGTCCGACCTCCCCTTGCTCGGCGACACCATCGGCGCCAACTTCGACCAGGCGGTCGCCGCGTATCCCGAGCGGGATGCCCTCGTCGAGCACGCGACCGGCCGGCGCTGGTCGTACTCCGAGCTGGCCGCCGAGATCGAGGCGGTCGCGCTGGGCCTTCGCGACCTTGGTGTGACGCGCGGCGACCGCGTCGGCATCTGGGCGCCGAACTGTGCCGAGTGGACCTTCGTGCAGTATGCAACGGCGAAGCTCGGCGCCATTTTGGTCAATATCAACCCGGCGTACCGGGTCCACGAGCTGGAGTATGTGCTCAAGCAGGCCGGCACCCGGACGATCGTGGCGACTCCGGAGTTCAAGACGTCGGACTACGCCGGGATGATCGCGGAGGTCCGGCCGAAGTGCCCGGCGCTTCGCGACGTCGTGCTCATCGGTCGAGACAGCTGGACGGCGCTCGTCGACGCTGGTCGGGCCGGCGACGCGTCGGTGCTTGCGGAGATCGAGACAACGCTGTCGGCCGACGACCCGATCAACATCCAGTACACGTCCGGGACGACCGGCTTCCCGAAGGGCGCGACGCTGTCGCATCACAACATCCTCAACAACGGCTACTTCGTGGGGGAGTTGTGCAGCTACACCGAGGCCGATCGGATCTGCATTCCGGTGCCGTTCTATCACTGCTTCGGCATGGTGATGGGCAACCTGGGCGCGACGAGTCATGGTGCCTGCATGGTGATCCCGGCGCCCGCGTTCGACCCGGCGGCGACGCTGGAGGCGGTGGCGTCCGAGGCGTGCACCTCGCTGTACGGCGTGCCGACGATGTTCATCGCCGAGCTGTCCGATCCGGGGTTCGAGAGCCACGACCTCGGCTCGCTGCGTACCGGGATCATGGCCGGGTCGCCGTGTCCGGTCGAGGTCATGAAGCAGGTCATCGAGCGAATGGGCATGTCGGAGGTGACGATCTGCTACGGCATGACCGAGACGTCGCCGGTGTCCACCCAGACCCGGGCCGACGACTCCGTCGAGCGGCGGGTGTCGACCGTGGGCCGGGTGCATCCGCATCTCGAGGTCAAGGTGGTGAGTCCCGACACCGGGCGGGCGGTGCCGCTGGGTGAGCCGGGTGAGCTGTGTACTCGGGGCTACTCGGTGATGCTCGGCTATTGGGAGCAGCCTGACAAGACCGCCCAGGCGATCGACGCCGCCCGCTGGATGCACACCGGCGACCTGGCGGTCATGGACGACGAGGGCTACGTCAACATCACCGGCCGGATCAAGGACATGGTGATCCGCGGCGGCGAGAACATCTATCCGCGTGAGATCGAGGAGTTCCTCTACACGCATCCGGACATCCTCGACGCGCAGGTGATCGGGGTACCCGACGGGCGTTACGGCGAAGAGCTCATGGCATGGGTACGGATGCGCGGTGACGCCGAGCCGTTGACGGCCGAGTCGCTGCGCGAGTTCTGCACCGGCAAGCTCGCGCACTACAAGATCCCGCGGTACGTCCACGTGGTCGACGAGTTCCCGATGACGGTGACCGGCAAGATCCGCAAGGTACAGATGCGTGCCGAGGCGGTCGAGCTGCTCGGCCTCCAGGACGCCGCCGAAGCCCAGCACGCCTAGCCCTCACGACGATCCGCCACTCAGACAGCGACCATCCGTCACTCGGACAGGACCTGAGTGACGGATGGTGGCTGTCCCAGTGGCGGATCGTGGCTGTCCGAGTGGCGGATGGCGGATATGGCGAGGCGCCCGCACCCTAGGAGTGCGGGCGCCCCAAGTGGGGGTGAGTCTCAGACGACAGCCGGAGCCGACTCCTCTTCGTCGGTCTCCTTCTTCTTCTCGTCGCCACCGGCGGGCATGCCGTCGGTCGAGAGCTCCTCGTGCTTGATGTTCAGGCCGACGACGATGATGACCGTCGCGGCGACCAGCAGCCACATGGCCACGTTGAACGCGTCCACGGTGCCCTCGGTCTGGGCGACCAGACCGAACAGCGTGCGCTGTTCCGCGGTCGGCGGGGTGCCGGATGCGGCCGCGCCACTCAGCAGGCTGCCGAGCTTGTCGGCGATGCCGTTGGCGAAGACCGTCCCGAGCACCGCGATGCCGAGCGAGCCGCCGACCTGCTGCATCGTGTTCAGCACCGCCGACCCGACACCGGCGTCACGCGGGTCGACCCGGCTGACCGCGGTCAGCATCAGCGGGACGAACAGCAGACCCATGCCGAGGGACTGGATGATGATCCACGGCAGCAGACCCGTGACGTACGTCGAGTTGATGTCGAGGTTGGTGTAGCCCCACAGTCCGAACGTCGCGAGCACGCCACCGGCGCCGGCGATCCAGCGCGGGTCGACTCGAGACGCCAGCTGCGACGCGACCTGTGCCGACACCATGATCCCGGCCGAGAACGGCAGGAACGCGAAGCCGGCCTTCAACGGCCCGTAGCCCAGGATCTCCTGGATGAACAGCGAGCTGTAGAGGAACATCGCGAACATCGCGGCCGGCACGATCAGCATCGCGACGAAACTGACCGCCCGAGTCCGGTCGGTGATGATGCGAAGCGGTAGCAGCGCGTGCGGCGTGATCTTCTCGAGCACGACGAACGCGACGAGCAGCGCGACGCCCAGGGCGATCGGGCCCAAGGTCCAGAAGTCGGTCCAGGAGTACGGCTGGCCGGTTGCCTGATCCGCGACCTGGGCCTTGTGGTTGAAGCCGTAGACGATCGAGACCAGACCAAGGGTCGCCGTGATGGCGCCCGGCAGGTCCCAGCGTCCGGGCTGCGGCTTGGACTCGTTGAGCAGCCTCGGTGCGGCGATTGCGACGCCGATGCCGATCGGCACGTTGATCAGCATGGTCCAGCGCCACGAGGCTTCGGTGAGAGCTCCACCGAGGATCAGACCGATCGCCGCGCCCGCGCCGGACATCGCCGCGTAGACCGCGAACGCCCGATTACGCCACTTGCCGGCCGGGAAGTTGGTGGTGATCAGCGCCAGTGCGTTGGGCGCGGCCGCGGCGGCACCGAGGCCCTGCAACGCGCGGAACGTGATCAGCTCCCATTCGGACTGCGCCAGCCCGGCGAACAGCGACGCGACCCCGAAGATGGTCACGCCGGCCATGAACACCTTGCGACGCCCGATCACGTCACCCATGCGGCCGCCGAGCAGCAGCAGACCGCCGAAGGCGATGGTGTAGCTGGTGATGATCCAGGTCAGATTGGCATTGCTGAAGCCCAGGTCCTCCTGGATGTGCGGCATCGCGATGTTCACGATGCTGGCGTCCAGCACGACCATGAGCTGCGCAGTTGTGATCAGCAGGAGGGCGAGACTCAGATGGCGACTGGCCCGTCCCGTCGTCTCCTCCGAAGGCTGATCTGCCTTGTCAGGTAGTGAGTCGACAGACATACATGTCCTTTTCTGCTTTGGCCACCCTGAGGCGGCTTCCTTGCGAGTTTGGTTTCAGATCAGGAGATGGGTTCCCCTGACCCACGTTCTTGGGATGCGGTGCGCTGAGCGACGGGCACGACGACCTCGTCGATGATCCGGGTGACGAACTCGTCGTCGAGATGCCGGCCCTGCATGGTTCCGAAGTAGGAGCACATCGCCGGCAGGAGCGCGAGTACGAACTGGTGGTCGACGCCGGGGGCGATCTCGCCGCGCTCCTGAGCCCGCTCGGCCACGACCTGCCAGGCCGCCATGCGCGGTCCGACCAGGCGCTCCCGGAAGGCCGCCGCGAGCTCTTCATCGGCATGCATCGCCGACATCAGCCCGTTCATGACCGAGACCGGAAGCGTCGAATGATTGCTGTACTTGCCGCACCAGGTGGCCATCAGGTCGCCGCGAAGCGATCCGGTGTCGGGCGGAGTCTCAGGCATGCCCTTGGCCTTGGAGATGGCGTCGACGACGAGCTCGGCCTTGCTCGACCAATGGCGGTAGAGGCTGGCCTTGCTGGCGCGGGCCTCGGCCGCGACCTGGTCCATCGTGAGCCGGTCGTAGCCGACCTTGGCGAGAACACGGACAGCCGCGTCCAGGATCTCTGCTTCCCGCTCGTCAGCGATCCGGGGCCGGGTCAGACCGGCCTTCGCTGTGAGCTGTCCTGGCGTCATGGTCACCGTCCGTCAGATGGCGCTTACGAGATGAAACGAAACTGTTTCGTTCCATCGGTGCCAGCGTACGGTGCCGTCCAGTTATTCCCAACGGATTATTGGCGCGGCTCGTTCCCGGGGGAGCCGATCTTTTTCGCCACGCCCAGGATGAACGACGAACGCCCGGCGCGGCCATCGGATTTCGGCCGGCGCCGGGCGTACCCGGGTGGGGAGTCAGTGGGTGTGCGGCGGCACCTTCGGGCCCTCGGACGGCTGGACGACGACGAAGCCGGGGCCGTGGAAGGCGTACTGCACGGCCTCGCCGGAGCCGCCCCGCAGCATCGATTTCATGTTCATGCTGCTGACCACGTCCGGCGCGAGGTTCGAGGACCAGCAGACCGCGGACTGCGGATCCACGAAAGTGGGCTGCTGTGAGCAGTCGAGGATCATCGGCTCGCCGTCCGAGGTCAGCGCCACGTCACCCTGGCCCTGGATCAGGGTGTTGAACAGACCGCCGGAGAACACGCCCGCGCCCTTGGTGCGATGGACGTCCCACTGCAGGGTGGCGTCGAAGGCCAGCAGGCTCGAGCCGTTGACGCTGATGCCGTCGCCCTCGAGGTGGATCAGGAAGATCGGGTAGCCCTCGCGAGCGAAGAAGACCTCGCCGGCTCCACTGACCCGCATCAGCGGCTGATCCTCGCTGGTGGCCAGGCGCTTGGCGAACTTCGACAGGCTGCCCGAGCCCTCGTGATGGAACTGCACCTGACCCTGGTAGGCCACCATCGCGCCCTTGGCGGACAGGATGTCCGGCCCCAGGGTGACCTTGAGCATCTTCTTGCTCTGCAGGGCGAAGCGCTCCTGGCTCTGGACCTCGTTGTGTTCGGCGGCAAACAAGTCACTGCGCATGGCGGCGATCCTCTCTTACGGTCGGGTCATCACCGGACATGGGGGGTGACCTGCGGATCTGTGCGATCTGATTGGCAAACCGTTACGATTCTGTAATTCCGGGGTTACCCGCCGGCGCCCGGTGTCGTCGGCGAGCCCGCGGCAGTAGGGACGGCGAGGCAGACGTGAAGGTTTTCGTGACCGGCGCGACGGGAGTGATGGGACGATCCGTCGTCCGCAGCCTCCTCTCCGCGGGCCACGATGTGATCGGGCTGGCCCGCGACGCCGAGCGCGCCGCGACGCTCGATTCGATGGGCGTGCTGCCGGTGCGCGGCACGCTCTTCGACCAGGTCAGGTTGGCCGAAGCCTTCGAGGGCTGCGACGTCGTCTGCAACATGGCGACCCGGATGCCGATCGGCTGGCCGGGCCTTCGAGCCGGTGCCTGGCGGGCCAACGACCGGCTGCGGTCGGAGGGCTCGCGGATCGTGGGCAAGGCCGCGCGGACGGCCGGGGTCTGCCGGCTGATCCAGGAGAGCGTCTCCTATCTGTACGCCGACGCCGGCGACAACTGGATCACCGAGTCCAGCCCGATCTCGGTCACGGCCGCGACCGAGCCGGTGATCCTCGCCGAGACGGCGGCCGAGGAGTTCCGCGACGCCGGGCACGAGAGCGTGATCCTGCGGTTCGGCTCGATCGTCGGCGACGACCGGCTGACCCGGTGGCGACTGCGCCGCGCGAAGTCCGGCCGCCCGATCGGACTCGGCGCGCCCGAGGGCTGGACCCACGTGGTGCATGTCGACGACATCGGCACTGCGGTCGTGGCGAGCCTCACGGCGCCGTCCGGCATCTACAACGTCGGCGCCGAGCCGATCCGTCGCGCCGACCTCGTCGTGGCGTACGGCCGGGCGGTCGGTGCCTCGGATGCAGCCTTCATATCGCGACTGCTGCAGCGACTCGGTGGCGACCGGCTCGAACCGCTGACCCGATCCCAGAGGGTCCGGTCCGAAGCGCTCGCGACGGCTGCTGCCTGGCGGCCGGATCATCCGAAATTCGGCACGGACTGGCTGCTCGACGTGGTGAGTGCGTGAGCAACGGCGACGAGCACGACGACGACCGAACCGAGGACGCCGGCCGTGATCGCAAGGCGGATCGGCTCGGCGACCTGATCCCGGACGTGACCCTGGACGAGTCGGCGTCCGGCTGGGGCGACGACGTCGGTGATGCCGACGAGCGACTGCGCCGCGAGGTGCCGCCGCACCACGGCTGAGTTCGAGGCTCAAGTGGTGGTGCCGCCGGAGCCGGACCGCACGAGCGCGTCGCGGATCTCGCGGAGCAGGAGGACCGTCTCCTCGAGCTGCTCGGCCTCCTCCGGCTCCTCCTTCTTGCGGAGCTCGCGGATCCGGTTGTAGGGCACCACGACGATGAAGTAGACCGCGGCCGCGATCAGCACGAACGACACCAGGTCGTTGATGAAGGCTCCGATCGGGATGTCGAAGACGTCGATCGCGCTGAAGTCGGGCCGGCCGCCGAACTTGCCGATGATCGGCATCAGGATGTTGTCCACGAACGAGGTGACGACGGTCGCGAACGCGAGGCCGATGACGAACGCCACCGCCAGCTCGATGAGGTTGCCCCTGACCAGAAAGTCCCTGAATCCCTTGAGCATGGTGCGCCTATCCAATGGGGTTGGGGTACGGGTTCGGGCAAAACACCCTATCGGCCGCACCGTCGCCTACTCGCGGAGCAGGACGCTGAGCTGCTGTCGCACCGCTGCGTCGGCCAGCGCCAGCGCGGTCGGCTCGTCGACGGCGACCACGACCGGCGCACCGTCGCCGAGCGTGACTGTGTCGTCGGCGACCGGCGGGATCACCACGGTCACGTCGGACGCGATGATCGACGCGGTCAGACCGCCTCGCGGGTCACTGCCCACCACGTCGACCCGGTCACCGGGCTCCAGGATCGTGGCGGCCGCCGGGTCGAAGACTCGCACCGTCGCCAGGACCGTGCCGGGATCGAAGCCGGCGAGCAACTCGCCCTGGACCAGGCGGACATCGGTCAGGGGCTCGCCGGCGCGCACCGGACCGGCCAGCGTGCGACCGAACGGCGGCTCGGACGGGTCGAGCGCGCCGTCGGGGATCAGTCCCGGCGCGGACTCGACGACGGCGACATCGTCCGGAGAGAGCACGTCGCCGGCCCGCAAATCAGTCGCCGCGGTGAGGACCGCCTGGGTCGGGGCCGGAGCCGGCCGAGCCGCCTGAATCGCGGCCACGACTGCCAGTGCGGCGAAGATCGCGGCGAGCAGGCGACGACGGGCGAACAGGGCGCGTCGCAGATCGCGGCGGATGGCATGCAGGCGAGTCCGGCTCATGACAGGGACCGTAGGCGCGCGACGCGATCGTTGTGGCGTCGTCCACAGTCTCGGCAGCAGAGCCGAGGAGGGTCAGGCCGAGGAGCCGGCCTTGGCGGTCTCCTTCGACGACGAGCCGCCCGAGCCCTTCGTGTCGCTCTTGCCGCTCTTGTCGCTCGAGCCGGAGTCCTTGCCGGACGAGCTCGTGCTCGAGTCGCTCGACGACTTCGACTTGGCGCCGTCGCTGCCGTTCTGCGCCGCCCGGCTGTCGGTGCGATAGAAGCCGGAGCCCTTGAAGACGACGCCGACCGCGCTGAACACCTTGCGCAGCCGCCCGCCGCACTCCGGGCAGACGGTCAGCGGGTCGTCGCTGAAGCTCTGCTGGGCCTCCAGCGGGGATCCGCAGGCGGTGCAGGAGTACTGGTAGGTCGGCACGGCGTCGGTCTCCTTGTCCAGGCCAAGCTCTAGCACTCGACCCCTTCGACTGCCAATTGTGCCTGGTTCGTCAAGTCGAGGAAAGCCGCCCGCGCACCATCAGGCCCGCCACCTGCGCAGACCGTGGTCGGAGCCCAGCCGGACGAGTCGACGTCCGTGACAGCGGGCAGAATGCTCGCGTGCGCCGCAGCTATCTCCTCTACATCGCGATCGTGGCCGTCGTGTTGATGGTGTCGGCGTCGGTCTTCGCGGTGGTCACGGTGCGGCGCTCGTTTCCGCAGGTCGACGG
>DATFRX010000195.1:0-11147 GCA_035262905.1 Nocardioidaceae bacterium | reverse complement strand
AATCCGGGCTCGACAGGCGGCGCGAAGCGTGCGAGCCTGCGTCGACTCGCCCATGGAGACCCGGCTGCGGCTGCTCATCGTCCATGCCGGACTCCCCGAGCCCGAGACCAACCGGGATGTGATCAGCAGTCACGGCGGCTGGCTGGCGCGTCCCGACCTGTCCTATCCAGAGTGGAAGATCGCGATCGAGTACGACGGAGACCATCATCGGGTCGATTCGCGCCAGTGGCGACGGGACATCGCGCGCCGTGAGAATCTCGAGGCCGACGGGTGGATCGTCCTTGTCGTCACCGCAGTGGACGTGTTCCAGCGCCCGGCGCCAACCCTCATGCGGATCTTCAGCGCCCTGGACCGGCGCGGTTGCCCCGGCCTGCCGCTGCGGCTCGAGGACGACTGGCGCCGGCTCTGATCACACGCCCACCAGGCGTATCGCTTGGGTTAGGAACCGACCACCATGCGACGGCACCGTGGTCGGATCGACGCACCGGCGGTGCCGATGTGACGGATGTGGTCTGCCAGCCGGCGACTACGACGCCAGCGCCTTGACGACGATCGGTGCGATCGACCGCAGCGCTGCGCCGCGGTGGCTGATCGCGTCCTTGGCCGCCGCCGACAGCTCGCCGTTGCTGACCTTCTGCCCGTCGGCCAGGAAGATCGGGTCGTAGCCGAAGCCGCCACGGCCGTGCGGCTCGCGGAGCAGCCGACCGCGCAGTACGCCGATCTCGAGGTGCTCGTTGCCGTCGGGCAGCACGAACGCCACGGCGCAGCGGAACTCCGCCTGCCGCTTGCTGTCCGGGATGTCACCCATCTGGGCCAGCAGCAGCCGGTTGTTGGCGGCGTCGCGTACTCCGCGGTCGGCCTTCGGCAGGCCCGCCCACCGCGCCGAGAGCACGCCCGGCATGCCGTTGAGCGCGTCGAGGCAGATGCCGGAGTCGTCGGCGAGGGCCGGCAGGCCGGTCACCTTGACGGCGGCCCGGGCCTTGATCAGGGCGTTGCCCTCGAAGGTGTACTCCGTCTCGACCGGCTCGTCGTAGGAATCGACGTCGGCGAGGCCGAGCACCTCGATATCGGGCAGCTCGTCTTCGAGTATTCGCCGCAGCTCCTTCAGCTTCCTCGCATTGTGGCTGGCCAGAAGGACCTGCTTCATGTTCCCGCCCCTTCACCCAACGAGTGCCGCTGGAGCCGAGTCAGTTCGACGCAACCTGCCGACGCCAAACCCAGCATCTCATCCAAAAGCGCCCGATCGAACGGTTCGCCTTCGGCAGTTCCCTGTACCTCGACGAATCGACCGCCGCCTGTCATTACGACGTTCATGTCGGTGTCGGCGTTGACATCCTCGTCGTAGGCCAGGTCCAGCATCGGGATTCCGCCCACGACGCCGACCGAGACGGCGGCGACCGAGCCCCGCAGCGGCTCGTCGACCAGGGCGCCGCGATCGCGCAGATGGGCGATCGCATCGCTGAGCGCGACGAAGCCGCCGGTGATCGCGGCGGTCCGCGTCCCCCCGTCGGCCTGGAGCACGTCGCAGTCGACCACGATCGTGTTCTCGCCGAGCGCCTTGTAGTCGACGACGGCCCGCAGCGACCGGCCGACCAGGCGCGAGATCTCGTGGGTACGGCCACCGAGGCGGCCCTTGACCGACTCCCGGTCGGACCGGGTATGCGTGGCGCGAGGCAGCATCGCGTACTCCGCAGTCACCCAGCCGAGGCCGGAGCCCTTGCGCCAGCGCGGCACTCCCTCGGTGACCGACGCCGCGCACAGCACGCGGGTACGGCCGAACTCGACGAGGACCGACCCCTCGGCGTGGTCCAGCCAGTCCCGGGTGATCCGCACCGGGCGCAGGTCATTGGGTGCTCGTCCGTCGGCTCGGCTCATGTTCATCGACCCTACGGGGATTACGGCGTGTAGTGGCTCCGGGGAGCCTGTGTCCGGTCGTCAGATGTCATAGCTCGCGCCGGGCTCGACCAGCTCCATCGGCCCGTCGAAGACCGGCTGGGCGTCGGCCAGCACCTCCGCCGGGTCGGTCCAGGGCGGGATGTGGGTGAGCAGCAGCCGTCGTGCGCCGGCCCGAGCGGCATGGGTGGCGGCATCCCGGCCGGTCATATGCAGATCGACCGGCTGCTCCTCCGACTCGACGAAGGCGGCCTCGGCGAGCAGCACGTCCGCACCGTCCGCCAGCGACTCCAGGGCGTCGCAGGGGCCGGTATCGCCGGAGTACGCCAGGGTCGACCCGCCCGCACTGATCCGCATGCCGTACGACTCCACCGGATGTGCCACCCGTGCGACCCGTACCTCGAACGGCCCGAGCGCGACCGGACCGGCGGCCGGCCAGGTGGTGAAGTCGAACTCCTCGGTCATGCCGGGCTGCTCCGGAAGGTCGTACGCGCGGGCCAGCCGGGCCGCCATGTTCGACGGACCGTAGACCGGCAGCTTCGGGTGCGGTGCCTTCGGGTGATAGCGGCGGTAGACGTAGAACGACGCCAGGTCGAAGAAGTGGTCGGGATGCAGATGCGACACGGCGACCGCGTCGACGTCGAGCGGGTCGATATGGCGTTGCAGATGGCCCAGCGCGCCGTTGCCGAGGTCGAGCAGCAGCCGGTAGGTGCGGCCGTCGTGGGGCGCCTCGACGAGGTAGCAGCTCGCCGGCGAGTCGGGTCCGGGGAACGAGCCGGAGCAGCCGACGATCGTGAGTCTCATGCACCGACCCACGCGAACTGGTCGACCAGGTCGAGCTCCGGGCCGAGGAACCGGCGGCCCACCTCGCGGAACTCCTGCGGCTGGCCGGTCGTGAGGAACCGATGGATCGGGTCGGGGAGCGCGTCGGGCCGCTCGATGCCGAGGTGTACTAGCACTCGGTAGACCTCCTTGGCGGTCTCGTCGGCGCTGGAGACCAGGGTGACCTCGTCGCCCATGACGTACGAGATCACGCCGGTCAGCAGGGGGTAATGCGTACAACCGAGCACGAGCGTGTCAACGCCGTCCTCGACCAGCGGATCGAGGTAGGAGTGCGCCGTCTCCAGCAGCTCCGGTCCGCTCGTGACGCCATGCTCGACGAACTCCACGAAGCGCGGGCAGACCTGGGTGTGCAGGGAGATCTGCGGTGCGGCCGCGAAGGCGTCGTCGTAGGCCTGGCTGGAGGCGGTCGACCGAGTGCAGATCACGCCGACCTGGCCGTTGCGGCTGGCAGCGACAGCCCGTCGGGTCGCCGGCAGGATCACCTCGACGACCGGCACGTCATAGCGCTCCCGGGCGTCTCGCAGCATCGCCGCGCTCGCGGAGTTGCAGGCGATCACCAGCGCCTTGACGCCCTGCGCGACGAGGTGGTCGAGGCATTCGAGGGCGTACTCGCGGACCTCGGCGATCGGCTTCGGGCCGTACGGCTGGCGGGCGGTGTCGCCGAGGTAGAGGATCGGCTCGTGCGGCAGCTGGTCGAGTACGGCACGGGCGACCGTCAGGCCGCCGAAGCCGGAGTCGAAGATTCCGATCGGAGCGTCTGCCACGGCGAAAGCCTAGAACCGCGAGGGCCCGAATGAATGCGGCCCACGCCACACCTGCGACAGGTTGCCGACGTTGGCCCTAGAACGGCAGCTTGGGCTGTGGCGGCCCGTGAGTGGGGTCGACGCCGTCGAACAGGCTGCTCACCGACTCACCGGCGTGAATCCGTCGCATCGCCTCCGCGAACAGTCCGGCGACCGAGCGCACCTTCAGCTCCGGCCAGTGTGACGGCGCCGGGACGGTGTCGGTCGTGACCACCTCGCTGATCTGCGGATGCTGGCTGAGTCGCGGCACCGCCTTGCCGGTGAACAGGCCGTGCGTACACGCGATCGCGGTCGGGCCGCAGTCCTGCTCGGCGAGCTTGTCCAGCAGCTCGACCAGCGACCCGCCGGTGGCGATCTCGTCGTCGAGCACGATCACCCGCTTGCCGGCGACGTCACCGACGATCGCGTCGATCACGACCCGGTCGTCGGCCAGCCGCCGCTTGCTGCCCGCGGCCACCGGCAGGCCGAGCAGCCGGGCGAACTGGCTCGCGGTCTTGGCGTTGCCCAGGTCGGGTGACACCACGACCGTGTTGGTCAGGTCGCGGCCCCGGAAGTGGTCGGCCAGCTCGCCGATCGCGGTCAGGTGGTCGACCGGCACCGAGAAGAACCCGTGCACCTGCGGCGCGTGCAGCGTCATCGTCAGCACCCGATCGGCGCCGGCGGTCACGAGCAGGTCGGCGACCAGGCGGCCACCCAGCGAGATGCGAGAGGCGTCCTTCTTGTCGGACCGCGCATACGCGTAGTGCGGGATGACCGCCGTGACCTGGGCGGCCGAAGCGCCACGGGCCGCGTCCAGCATCAGCAGCAGCTCCATCAGGTGCTCCTGGGTGGGCGGCACCAGGGGCTGCACGATGTAGACGTCGCGCTGCCGACAGTTGGCCCGCAGCTGCACCTGCATGCAGTCGTTGCTGAACCGGATGATGTCGACCGGCGACAGCTCGACGCCGAGCCCGGCACAGATCCGCTCTGCGAACTCGCGATGAGCATTGCCCGAGAAGACCACGATCTCTCGCAGCGGATGGTCGCGCACTATCGCCCCCCGCGGGGTGTCTGTCGCCTACGCCTGAAGACTATCCGGCGGGAGATGGACGCCCGGAGGTCAGGCCCACAGATGGCCCTCGAGGCGCTGCTCCGCCTCGTCGATCGTGCCCTCGTAGGCGCCGGTCGACAGGTACTTCCAGCCGCCATCGGCGACGACGAACGCGATGTCGGCACGCACCTTGGCCTCGACGGCGCGGGCCGCCTGGGCGAGCGCGGCATGCAGGATGGCGCCGGTCGAGATGCCGGCGAAGATCCCCTCGGCGTCGAGCAGTTCGCGGACCCGGCGTACGGCGTCGCGCGGGCCGACCGAGAAGCGCGAGTCGATCAGCGAGTCGTCGTACAGCTCGGGCACGAAGCCCTCGTCGAGGTTGCGCAGCCCGTAGACCAGCTCCCCGTAACGCGGCTCGGCGGCGACGATGCGGACGTCGGGCTTGTGCTCCCGGAAGAACCGGCCCAGACCCATCAGGGTCCCGGTGGTGCCGAGTCCGGCGACGACGTGGGTGATCTCGGGCAGATCTGCCAGCAGCTCCGGTCCGGTGGTGTCGCGATGGGAGTCGGCGTTGGCCGGGTTGCCGTACTGGTAGAGCATCACCCAGTCGGGGTGCTCGGCCGCGATCCGCTTCGCGACCCGGACCGCCTGGTTGGAGCCGCCGGCGGCCGGGGACGACACGATCTCGGCGCCCCACATGCGCAACAGCTGGCGCCGCTCCTCAGATGTGTTCTCCGGGAGCACGCAGACCAGCCGATAGCCGCGCAGTTTGGCCACCATCGCGAGGGAGATGCCGGTATTGCCCGATGTCGGCTCGAGGATGGTGCAGCCAGGGCGGAGCCGGCCCTCCTTCTCGGCGTTCGCGACCATCGCCAGGGCGACCCGGTCCTTGACCGAGCCGGTGGGGTTGCGGTCCTCGAGCTTCGCCCACAGCCGTACGTCCGGCGACGGCGACATCTTGGGCAGCCCGACCAGCGGCGTGCCGCCGACCGCGTCGAGGAGGGAGTCGTAGCGCATGGGTGGTCAGCCGCCTGCAACGGCCGGGAGGATCACGACCGTGTCGCCGTCCGTCACTGCCGTGTCGAGCCCGCCGGTGAAGCGGACGTCCTCGTCGTTGACGTAGACGTTGATGAACCGGCGGAGCCCGGACTCGTCGACGAGCCGCTCCTTGACGCCGGGGTTGCTCGCTTCGACGTCGTCGATGAGCTGGGCCAACGTGCCGCCCTGCGCAGAGACGGCCTTCTCGCCGCCCGTGTACGTGCGCAGGATCGTCGGGACCCTGACCTCGATCGCCATCTTCTCTCCTGACTCGGTTGGGTTACGTCAGTGCTAACGCTTGGGTGCGGCGGCGTCATCCACCTCGGCGTACGACGAGACCACAGTCACGTCCTCCTCGGTCACCTCGCCGTCGACGATGCGGAACGACCGGAATGCGACCGGACCGGCCTCGTGCGCGCCGTCGGCGGTCGAGACCAGGACGTAGTGGGCACCGGGCTCCTGGGCGAGTCCGATGTCGGTACGGGACGGATACGCCTCGGTCGCCGTGTGGGAGTGGTAGATCACGACCGGCTCCTCGTCGCGATCGTCCATCTCCCGGTAGAGCCGGAGCAGGTCGACCGAGTCGAACTCGTAGAACGTCGGCGACTGGGCGGCGTTACGCATCGGGACGAATCGGGTCGGCCGATCCGAGCCCACCCGGCCCGCGACGACTCCGCACGCCTCGTCGGGATGGTCCCGACGGGCATGCGCGACGATCGAGTCGCGGATCGACGCCTCGATGATCAGCACGCTTCGAGGGTAGAGCCGCGGACCGCCCCATCCGTACCGTCCGGATGTTGAGACACGTACGGGCGTGTCGTCAGTCGATCGCGTGGACCAGCGTCTCCTGCACGTAGCCGAGCCAGTCGTAGATGTCGTGGACGTACGACTCGGGGTCGTCCTCGGGCAGGGTCGCCCAGCGCTGCTCGTCGTCCTGCTCGATGCCGAGCCGGGTCGCGAGTGCCAACCGGATGTCGGTGAGCGCGCGGAGCCAGGCCTGGACGGCGTCCGCGTCGAGCTCCACCTCGACCCGCGGCTCGGCCGGTGCCTCGGCGTCGCCTTCGGCGTCGGCCGCGATCGGCTCGCTCATGCCGCCCGCGATCAGGCTCTCGATCAGGACGTGGGCGTTGCGCGACTTGGACTCGCGAAGCCCGCGCTCGGTGAACCGGCGGAAGTCGGCCGCACCCTCGTCGTCGTCGCGATAGGCGTCGGGCAGCAGCCGATGCAGCACCGGGTCGTCCGGCGGCTGCGTCGAGCCCTCCATGTCGACCAGGTCGGCCAGCGGGTCCTCGGCCTCGGACGCGCCCTTGTCATTGGCGAGCAGCTCGGCGACCTGTGCGGCCAGGTTCGCGATCAGTCGCGCCTCCGGCTGCTCGAACTCCGCGTGGGCCCCACCGCGACGCCGGCTGCGAAACCGCTTCACGCGTCCGCCTTCTGCAACGTCGCCCACAGGCCGTAGCCGTGCATCGCCTCCACGTCGCGCTCCATCTCCTCGCGACTTCCCGTCGACACGACCGCCTTGCCCTCGTGGTGCACCTGCAGCATCAGCTTGTCCGCCTTGGACTTCGGGTAGCCGAAGTAGTTGCGGAACACGTAACTGACATAGGACATCAGGTTCACCGGATCGTTCCAGACCAGCGTGATCCAAGGCGTGTCGAGCTGCACGACCTCGTCGGACTCGGGTTGCCCGGCCGTGGTGGGTTCGACCTCGGTCGGAGTCGGAGCAGCCATCGCGCCATTGTCCCGCAGTGCCACGATCCGGGGTGCGTCGCGTCCTACGCTTGGCGAGTGACGACGACGGCGCTGCTCACGGACCACTATGAGCTGACGATGCTGCAGGCCGCGTTGCGCAGTGGCGCCGCCGATCGGCGAACCGTGTTCGAGCTGTTCGGGCGGTCTTTGCCGGAGGGGCGGCGCTACGGCATCGTCGCCGGCGCCGGCCGGGTCCTCGATGCTCTTGACGACTTCCGCTTCGACGAGACGGCTCTGGATCACCTGCGTACGGCCGAGGTCGTCGACGAGCCGACCCTGGAGTGGTTGGCGTCGTACCGATTCAGCGGCGACGTCTGGGGTTATGCCGAGGGTGAGGCGTACTTCCCCGGCTCGCCCCTGCTCGTCGTCGAGGGCACGTTCGCCGAGTGCGTGATTCTCGAGACGGTGGTGCTCAGCATCTACAACCACGACTCGGCGATCGCGTCGGCGGCGTCGCGCATGACGAATGCGGCGCGGGAGCGGCCGTGCCTCGAGATGGGTTCGCGGCGTACGCACGAGTGGGCTGCCGTCGCGGCGGCGCGCGCCGCGTACATCGGCGGCTTCACGGCGACGTCGAACCTCGCGGCCGGGCAGGCGTACGGCATTCCGACGGTCGGCACCAGTGCCCATGCGTTCACGCTGCTCTACGACACCGAGCGGGATGCCTTCGCGGCCCAGGTCGACTCCCTCGGCGCCGGGACGACGCTGCTCGTCGACACCTATGACATCGGCGCTGCCGTCCGGGTGGGGGTCGAGGTGGCCGGGCCGGAGCTGGGCGCCGTGCGCATCGACTCCGGTGACCTGCCGCATCTGGCCCGCGAGGTTCGTCGGGAGCTCGACGAGCTCGGAGCCCATGGCACGAAGGTCATCGTCACCAGCGACCTCGACGAGTACGCGTTGGCCGCGCTCGCGGTGGCACCGGTCGACGGCTACGGAGTCGGCACCGCGCTTGTCACCGGCTCGGGTCACCCGACCTGCGGCTTCGTCTACAAGATGGTCGCTCGTGGCGATCCCGGCTCCGACGAGCCGAGAACGCCGGTGGCCAAGCTGACCCGCGACAAGCTCAGCATCGGCGGTCGCAAGTGGCCGAGCCGACGAAAGGACCCCGACGGCGTCGCCGAGGCAGAGGTGGTGCGGATCGGCGGCCCGCCGCCGCCCGATGCCGAGCGGGAGCGCGAGTTGCTCATCCCGCTGATGCGCAAGGGCGAACGCGTCCACGACGAGTCCCTCGAGGCCGCGCGGGACCGGCACCGTCGCGCCGTCGCCGAGCTGCCCCTCGACGCGCGTCATCTGTCCCGGGGTGAGCCGGCGATTCCGACCGAGTACGTGCAGGTCAGCGACGCCACGAGTGGCTGATCATCGCACCACGAGTGGCTGATGATCGCAGGAGTAACGTGGCGGACATGGCACGCGCGTTGATCGTCGTCGACGTACAGAACGACTTCTGCGAGGGCGGCAGCCTGCCGGTTGCCGGCGGCGCCGAGGTGGCCTACCTGATCGGCCAGCTGCTGCAGGAGTGGACCGAGACGCCGCCGGACGAGCGCTCCGGCTTCGGCGACTACGCGGTCGTCATCGCGACCCAGGATCATCACGTCGATCCCGGTGACCACTTCTCCGACCAGCCCGACTTCATCGACTCCTGGCCGGCCCACTGCGTCGTGGGCACCGACGGAGCCGCGTTCCATCCCAACCTCGGTCCGCAGCCGTGGGACGCGGTCTTCGCCAAGGGCGAGCGCGAGGCGGCGTACTCCGGCTTCCAGGGCAAGACGCATCACCACGCGACCGGTATGCAGCTGGCCCTGACCGAATGGCTGCGCAAGCACGACATCCACGCGGTCGACATCTGCGGGCTCACGGCCGACTACTGCGTACGCGAGACCGCGCTCGACGCCGCCAAGGCCGGGTTCGAGACCACGGTCCTGCTCGACCTGACCGCCGCGGTCAACCCGGACCGGATGCCACTCACCCTCAGGGCGCTCGACGAGGCCGGCGTCAACCTGGTCGGGACACCGATCACTCGGGCTAACGCCTGAAGACCGTCGCGAGCTCGGGTAACGCGTCCAGCTCGGCTTCCAGGATGCGTCGCGCGGTCGGCACCGACCCGACGAGCGGATGCACCGCGAGCGCGCGTACGGCCAGGTCCTGTGAGCCGGTGCGAGCCGCCTCGATCGTCGTACGCTCGACGTCCTTGACCGACGTCACGATGCCCTGGGCGTGCATGCTCAGCGGCCCGACTTCGATCGCCGACGGCCCACTCGCGTCGACCCGACATGGCACCTCGACCACGGCGTCGTCGTCGAGGAACGGCAGCCGCCCGCGATTGCGCACGTTGAGGATCAGCTCGCTCGGCTCGTCACGGGCGATCGCGCGGAGCAGCGCCAGCGCCACCTGGTCGTAGCCGCCGCCGTCGAGGTCGTCGGACTCCCGCTCGCCGGCGCCGCTGATCTCGCGGCTGTCCGCCATGTACGAGCTCTCGCGCTCCTTGCGGGTCCGGTCCCACGACGCGTACGCGGTGGCCGGATCGTCGACGTCTGCGACTGCGTCGTAGAACGCCCCCTGCTGTCGCAGGAGGAACTCGCCCCGGGTCTCCTCGGCGGACTGTTCGGCGGCGAGGGCGTCGGTGCGGTAGTACCAGTACCAGAGGTACTCATTGGGGATCGCGCCGAGCGTCCGAAGCCAGTCGGTCCCGAACAGCCGGCCCTCCTCGATCCGGCGCAGCCGTTCGGCGTCGGACAGCAGACCCGGCAAGACGTCGACCCCGTCGACGAGGACGCGGTGGAGCCAGCCGAGATGGTTCAGCCCGGCGTAGTCGAACCGCACCTCTCCGGTCGGCGGCCCGAGCGCCCGTGCCACGCGGCGGCACAACCCGACCGGCGAGTCGCAGATGCCGACGACTCGATCGCCCAGCACGTCGCTCATCGCCTCGGTCACCATGCCGGCCGGATTGGTGAAGTTGATCGTCCATGCTTCGGGAGCGACATCGCGGATGATCGACGCGACCCGCAATGCCTCGGGCACGGTGCGCAGGCCGTAGCAGACGCCTCCGGCGCCGGTCGTCTCCTGGCCCAGAACGCCGGCCGACAAGGCGGATCGCTCGTCGCAGACGCGGCCGCGCAGACCCGCGACTCGGATCGCCGAGAAGACGAAGTCGGCGCCGCGCACCGCCTCGGTCAGGTCGGTCGTCACGGTCACGCGCGGCGCCCGGCCGGGGTGAGCCGCCGACTCGACATGCGTCAGCACGGACTGCATCAGGCGCAGCCGGCCCTCATCCAGGTCGTGCAGCACGACCTCGTCGACCCGCGAGCCGGCGTCGTCCTCCTCGCACAGGGCCCGATAGACCAGCGGCACCCGGAATCCGCCGCCGCCGAGCACGGTCAGCCGAAGCCCCGTCATGCAGCCTCCCCTGGGCCGGTTTTGCGCACTTGTTGTGGGTCGTCGGCGCGCCGGAGCCACAACAAGTGCGCAAAACCGCCGCCCCCCGTCATGCGCGAACGATCCGAGTGCCGATGTCGGCGAAGACGGCCACGGTCGGGTCGTCCGCAGGGGCCCGGCAGATCAGGATGTCGACGTCCTGCGGTCCGCACACCCGGGCCAGTCCGCTGCCCGGAAACTTGCTGGGATCGGCGAGCAGCACGACCTCGTCGACCGCACGCAGCATCGCCTGTTTGAGGGGCACCTCGACCGTCGTCGTGTCGAGCACCGTGCCGTCGGGCCGGACGCCGCTGGTGCCGAGAAACAGGCGCTGCGCGTGAATCTGGCGCAGCGCCTGTTCGGTGAGGAACCCGACC
>DATFRX010000194.1:0-9359 GCA_035262905.1 Nocardioidaceae bacterium | reverse complement strand
GCCCTCTACCTCTGGGCGACCCGCGACGAGCCGTGCTGGGACACCGTGGCGTGGTTCGCCGAGCGCGGCATCGTGGTGGCGCCGGGCGACCAGTACGGTCCGCGGGGCGCTCGCCACGTACGAGTCGCGATCACGGCGACCGACGAGCGGGTCGAGGCGGCGTACTCCCGCCTGGTCGCGAGCACCTGAGCCGGTCGCTCGCCCCCGGTTTTGCGCACTTGTTGTGGGTCCCCGCGGCTCAGCACCAACGACAAGTGCGCAAAACCGCAGGAGGGAGCGGCGCTAGGCCACCTCGACGCGGACCTGGTCGAGTCGGCGCCCGGACCGCTGCCAGCCTTCGGAGGACTCGGCTGCCGTCCAGACCCGTCCGTCGTACGCCACCGCCCTGATCTTGAGCCGTTCGGCCTGGCCGACCAGATACTGCGCCAGCGCCCAGCCGTGCCGTCGCGTGCCGTCGATCGGCGGTGTCAGCCGGACGGTCCGGCCGCCCCGGCCCGCGGCACTGCCTAGCGTCCCGAAGGCATGCTCGGCGTCGGTGACCACGGCCTCGGCATTGCGGGTCAGGCCGTCGGCGCCGGCCCGCTGGTCGCTGTCGGCCGGATCGTCGATCTCGCACTCGAACGACGCCGGCGACCAGCCGGTCAGCGCCGAGGCGAGCACCCGCGCCGACGTCTCGTGCATGGCGTAGGCACTGCCGTCGGCGGAGTGCTGGACGGCCTGCGCCGCGTCGTGGATCGGCATGTCCTCGTAGCCGTCGACCTGTTCGAGGGCGTCGAAGAACGTCTCGGTCGCGTACACCGGGTCCTGGATCTCCTGCGCCGATCCCCAGCCCTGCGACGGCCGCTGCTGGAAGATGCCGACCGAGTCGCGGTCGCCGTAGTCGAGGTTGCGGATCTTCGACTCCTGGAAGGCGGTGGCCAGCGCGATCGACACGGCGCGGGCCGGAAGGTCACGACGGACCCCGATCGCCGCGATCAGGGCGGCGTTCTCGGCCTGGTCGAGCTCGAGCCGGGCGGTGTCGCCACCGACCTGGGCCTCGCAGTACTCCGGGTCGAGCGCCTCGTCGATGAAGTCGAGCCGGGTCAGGACCACGACGAGGGTCGCCACGAGCGCAAGGCCCACGACGACAGCGGCGATGCGGGCGGCACGCATGTCAGGGTCGCCGGTCAGTCATTCGCGTGCAGGGCGGGGTTGAGCGCCGTGGCCTTGTCGCCACGCGGCCGCGCCTCGATCGCACCGGTCACCGAGTTGCGCCAGAACAGCAGCCCGTCCTCGCCCGACAGGGTGGCCGCCTTGACGACCCGGCCGTCCGGGAGCGTGACCTTGGTGCCCGCGGTGACGTAGCAGCCGGCCTCGACCGTGCAGTCGTCGCCGAGCGAGATGCCGATGCCGGCGTTCGCCCCGACCAGGCACCGTTGCCCGATCGAGATGGTCTGCTGGCCGCCGCCGGACAGCGTGCCCATGACCGACGCGCCGCCGCCCACGTCGGAGTCGGCTCCGACCACGACGCCGGCGGAGATCCGGCCCTCGATCATCGAGGCACCGAGCGTCCCGGCGTTGAAGTTCACGAACCCCTCGTGCATCACGGTCGTGCCCTCGGCCAGATGGGCGCCGAGGCGGACCCGATCCGCGTCGCCGATCCGTACGCCCGAGGGCACGACGTAGTCGGTCATCCGCGGGAACTTGTCGAGACCGCTCACCTGCACGTGGTGGCCGGCGGCTCGGGCGCGTCCCCGAGTCGCCTCGAAGCCGTCGGGGGAGCAGGGGCCGATCGACGTCCAGACCACGTTGTTGAGCGTGCCGAACAGGCCGTCGAGGTTGAGCCCGTGCGGTCGGACCAGCCGATGCGACAGCAGATGCAGCCGGAGGTACGCGTCGTGGGGATCGGACGGCGGCGTCGCGAGATCCTTCGCCACCGTGCGTACGACGACGCGCTGGACCTGCCGGATGTCGTCGTCGCCCTCGAGGGCACGCAGCGTCGCCGGCGGCGCACCGTCGTCGTCGGCCGGGCCGAGGGTGGGTTCGGGATACCACGTGTCGAGTACGACGCCGGTGGCGGTCACGGTGGCGAGGCCGTAGCCCCAGGCGCTGGTCGAGTCCGTCACGTCGTCGAGCGTATCCAGCCGACACCAACTGGGCCGGGAGGGGCGGGTACGGTCCGGATCATGGCGTTGGCAGCGTTCAAGGATCTGGTGATCGATGCGGACGATCCGACTCGACTCGGCCGGTTCTGGGCCGATCTGCTCGGTCGCGAGCTTCATCGGCAGCATGGCGGAGACGCCGAGATCCGGGGTGTGACGCCGGAGCACATGATCTGGGTCAACCGGGTGCCCGAGCCCAAGACGGTCAAGCAGCGGGTGCATCTCGACATCTACACCCGATCGCTGGCCGATCTGGAGGCGCTCGGCGCGAGCGTCGTCGAGCCGCAGCGCGAGGGGTGGCACTGGACGATCATGGGCGACGTCGAGGGCGGCGAGTTCTGCGCGTTCCTCCGCGACGAGCTGCCGTCCGAGCGGCTGCACGGCCTGGTCGTCGACAGTGCGGACCCCGAGGCGCAGGCGGCGTGGTGGGCCGCGATCTACGAGGCCGAGGTCACCCATCACGAGGCGGGCTGGTCCACCGTCGACCAGGTGGCGGGCATGCCGATCCAGACGATGGACTTCGTGCCGGTTCCCGAGCCCAAGACGGTCAAGAACCGGGTCCACTGGGATGTCACCGGCGAGGTGGAGCCGCTGGTCGACGCGGGTGCGACCGTGCTCCAGGCCTCCGGCGATGGCATCGGATGGAGCGTCCTGGCCGACCCAGAGGGCAACGAGTTCTGCGTGTTCCGGCCCCGCTGAGGCCCGATCACGGGGCCGTCAGGTGCGTACGGCGGCCGCGACCGGCTGGATCGCCGCCACCCGTACCACCGCCCACAGCATCGTGGCCGCGAACGCGAAGCCGACCAGCGCACACGCGACGGCCACGCCGACCCCGCTGATCAGCAGCCCGAAGCCGGTCATTGCGGCCGGCATCAGCGCCTGGTCGGCGAGGCCGACGATGCTGCTGCATCGCCCGAGGTAGCTCTCCTCGACGGCGGCCACGAAGGCACCGGACAGGAACGCCGACGCCAGACCCGCAGTGAGCCCGATGGTCGCCATCGCGACGAAGACGCCGGGGTACGGCGCAATGCCGATCGCCACGCATGCCATCGCCTGCGCGACCAGCATCAGGAGCCCGGCGCGGGTCGGGTCGGACGGTCGCCACCGCAACGCGAGCAGGGCGCCGGCCGCCGCCGCGACTCCGCTGGTGGCCTCGAACAGACCCAGCGAGGCGGCGCCCCAGTCGGCGTCTCGGGTGCGGAGGACGAGTCCGACCGCGAGCACGGGGGAGACGAACAGGTTGAGCCCGGACAGCGCGATCACCAACGTACGCACCGGTGGCGTGCGGCGAAGGTAGCCGAAGCCACCCCGAAGGTCGGCCCAGATCGAGTGCCCCTCCGACAGCCGACGCGGAAACCGCGGCCGGACCAGGATCGCGAGCACCACGGCGATGACGCCGAACGAGATCGCGTCCACGATGATCACGTCGCGCAGACCGCCGTGCGCCACCAGGAGGCCGCCAACCGGAGCGCCCACGAAGATGGCCAGCCGGTTGGCCAGCTGGAACATCGCCATCACCGACGTGAAGTCCTCCTCGCGTACGAGCTGGCGAGGAATCGTCGCCGAGGCCGGCAGGTAGATCGCGTCCACGACCCCGAAGATCAGGGCGATCGTGAACAGCAGCGACATCGACAGGCCGGACGACTCGAGCACGGCGAGCCCGACCAGCAGGACGACGATCCGGGCCAGGTTGGACACCACCATGGTCCGTCGCGCGTCCAGCCGGTCGGCGAGCGCGCCTCCGAGCAGCAGCATCACGGCCCGGGGGATCGCGCCCGCGCCCATCACCAGGCCCGCGCCGGCGGGTCCGGCCACCTGGGCGGCGCTCCAGGCCAGCCCGATGTACCACGCGACGTCGCCGAGCTGGGAGATGCCGGTGGCGGCGACCCAGGCGTGCACCCTGGTGTCGCGGCGCAGCGGCGGGACCGCGACGGTGGCGACGCTCATGGCTGCGCGGGCACGGCGTGGAAGAAGACGTAGACGCGTTCGCGGTCGGGGTTCTCGGTCGGCGTCTCGGGCGCCAGGTCGTTGACGTACTCCCAGATCAGCGCGTTGACCCGCTCACCGAGCTCCTCGAGCTCGGCCGGCGTGACACTGATCCAGCTGTCGGTGCTGTACGCCGCACGGACCCACTCCTCGCTGTAGTCGGAGCGGCGCTCGTACCACTGCCGCACCTTGTCGATGTGGTGCTGCAGGTTCTGCCGCTCGGCGGTCGTCGCGACAAGTTCCTCGGCGGGATCGTCGCCGGCGTCCGCGACCGACCAGGAGTAGCCGACCCGCACGTGCCGCCACCACCGCTCACGCCGGTCCTTGGCCAGCTCGGGCGCCTCCTCGATGACGCCGGCCTTCGCGAGCACCTTCAGGTGATGGCTGATGTTGCCGACGTGCTCGCCGGTGACGTCGGCGAGCCGGCTGGCGGTCGCCGGACCGTCGAGGGCGAGCAACTCGAACAGCCGGTGGCGCAGCGGATGGTGGATGGCGGCGAGCAACGAGGCGTCGGCGCGGCGGTTCGGTACGGGCTCCATGCCCGGCAGCCTAAACGCACAAGAACAGTTGTACAAGAGCTCTTGTGGAATCTGATTCAGCGGTTTTGCGCCCGTACGCACGGCGCCGGGGGCCTGCCGTGGTGCGTACGGGCGCAAAACCGAAGGCAGGGCACAATGGCCGGCATGCCCGAGCCACTCGACCTGACCGCCGACGTCGTCTCGCTCACCGCTGCCCTCGTCGACATCGAGTCGGTGAGCGGCAACGAGGCGGTGATCGCGGATCTGGTGGAGGCGGCGGTCCGCCCGGTGCCCGGTCTCGACGTGGTCCGCGACGGCAACGTCGTCGTCGCCCGTACCGGACTCGGTCGCCCCGAGCGGGTCGTGATCGCGGGGCATCTGGACACCGTGCCGGTCAACGCCAACCTGCCGTCCCGGCTCGACGGGGAGAACCTGCACGGACTCGGATCGTGTGACATGAAGGGCGGCGTCGCTGTCGCGCTGCGGCTGGCGGCAGGCGTTTCCGAACCGGTTCGGGACGTGACGTACGTCTTCTACGACTGCGAGGAGATCGAGGCCGAGCGCAACGGACTCGGCCGGCTGGCGCGGACCCGTCCCGACCTGCTTGCGGGCGACTTCGCGATCCTGATGGAGCCGAGCAACGCTGTCGTGGAGGCCGGCTGCCAGGGGTCCATCCGGGTGGAGGTCATCGTGCCGGGCGAGCGCGCCCACAGCGCCCGCTGGTGGATGGGCGCCAACGCGATCCACGCCGCGAAGCCGGTGCTCGATCGGCTCGCTGCGTACGAGCCCCGGACCCCGCTGGTCGACGGCCTGACCTATCGCGAGGGGCTGAACGCGGTCAGCATCGAGGGCGGCGTGGCCGGCAATGTGCTCCCAGACGAGTGCCGGGTGGGCGTCAACTACCGGTTCGCGCCGTCGCGGACGCCCGACGAGGCGCTGGATCACCTGCGTGAGGTGTTCGACGGGTTCGAGCTGAAGGTCACCGACTCGGCTCCGGGCGCCCTTCCGGGGCTCACCCGGCCCGCGGCGGCCGCCTTCGTGGTAGCGGTCGGCGGCGAGGTGCGCCCGAAGTTCGGCTGGACCGACGTCGCCCTGTTCAGCGGCCTCGACGTACCCGCCGTCAACTACGGCCCGGGCGACCCGTCGCTGGCCCACTCGCAGGGCGAACACGTCCCGCTGGCGCACCTGCGACACTGCGAGGAGACCTTGCGAGGCTGGCTGACCGAGTCATGACGACGGCCCGGCGTACGGCCCCGCTGGAGGAGATTCGATGACAGACGGCACCCGGGACCCGCACGTACTCGATCCCGGCCAGGCGCCCACGCCGTTCACCGCCGACGAGATCCGTACCGGCTGCCCGACCGGCCGTACCATCCGGCTTCGGGTCGACGTCGACGGTGAGACGTCGTTCCAGCGGGTCAGCAGGTTCGCCGACTGCGACGAGAGCGGCGCGACGCTGGAGCGCTACGGGCTGTCGCTCGACGGCGCACCGCTCGGCAAGCCCGAGGCGAATCGGGTGAGCTGGCTCGACCTGCAGGCCCACGCGTCGTTCCCCGCCGAAGCCACCACGATCGAGCCGGAGCGGATCGAGACCGCGATCGGCGAGCTGGACTGCCTGCGCTACACGGTGCGCGACGGCACGACCGACGAGGTCTTCTGGTTTGCCACCGACCTGCCCGGTATGCCGATCCAGTACCTCACTCGCGAGAACGGGCGGGTCGTGTCGACCGTGTCGGTGGTCGCCAACACGATCACCTGAGCAGCGGGCGTCAGGTCCGGAACAGGCCGATCAGCGCCCAGGCGGCGGCGATCGTCAGCGCGACACTGAGCACGGCGATCATCGGAGGCCGCGGCAGTGGCTCGCCGGCGCGTATCGCCCGGTCGTTGTTGCGCCAGTGCCGGTAGGCGAGGGCGGCAGTCGACATCGCGAGTACGACCAACGCTGCGGCGAGGAAGGTACGGCCCGGCACGTCGAACCCGCTCAGATAGGCCACGCCGACGCCGGCCGCGAGCAGTCCGATCGCGGTCCGCATCCAGGCGAGGTAGGTCCGCTCGTTCGCCAGGGTGAAGCGGTAGTCGGGGTCGCCGTCCTCGTCCGGAGCGGCGCCTGGTCGATTCGTACCCGCCATCGCTCGGCATCCTACGGCGAATCACCTGGACCGAACGACGCGACTGTCGGGCTGCCGTGACACGATCAAGAAGTGATCTGGCTGTTCGCGATCCTCGCCATCGTCGTCATCGGTGGCCTGGTGGTGTTCGCAGTGGCGCGCGGCGCCCAGGTGCAACCGGCCTACGACGACCGTCCCGAGGTGCGACTGCCGACCGGGCGGCCGCTGCGATCCGACGACCTGGGACGGGTGCGGTTCACGACGGCGGTCCGCGGCTACCGGATGTCGGAGGTCGATGCCCTGCTGTCGCGGCTGCAGGCCGAGCTGGCCGAGCGCGAGGGCACCGCAACGCCACACGACTCCTCCGACATCACCGCACCGCTCCGGTCGGGCACCGAGCCGACCAAGCATCGGCGCGACGACACCGATGAGTGAGCCGGCGCCGGGCGTCGTCATCGGCGACGACGGACTGGCGCGGTGCCCCTGGGGTGACCGGCCCGAGGACTACCGGGTCTACCACGACGGCGAGTGGGGTCGGCCGGTCCGCGATCAGCGCGGGCTCTTCGAGCGGATGTCGCTCGAGGCGTTCCAGTCCGGGCTGTCGTGGCTGACGATCCTGCGCAAACGCGACGGATTCCGTGCCGCGTTCGCCGACTTCGACGCCTCCGCGGTGGCGGCCTTCGGCGAGGCGGACGTCACGCGGCTGCTCGGCGACACTGCCATCGTGCGCAACCGGGCCAAGATCGAGGCGACGATCGCAAACGCCCGCTCCATTCTCGAGCTCGACCGTCCGTTGCCCGAGTTGCTCTGGTCGTTCGCGCCGGACGGGGATCAACCGGCTCCGAAGACGCTGGCCGACATCGCGTCCCGTACTCCCGAGTCGCAGGCGATGGCGCGCGAGCTCAAGCGCCGCGGGTTCCGGTTCGTCGGGCCGACGACGGCGTACGCGCTGATGCAGGCAGCCGGGATGGTCGACGACCATCTGGCCGACTGCCACGTCCGGCGCTCTCGATCGACCTGACCGAGCCCCGATCGAGTCGGTGGAACAGGTCCTCCCATCGCGCCGTGACCGCCTCGATGTCGTAGCAACGCGCGACCGTCTGGGCCGCCGTGCCGACCCGGCGCCGGAGTTCCTGATCGTCGACCAATCGGCGAAGTGTCCTCGAGAACGCGTCCAGATCGCCGTCGGCGTCCAGATAGCCGCTGGTGCCGTCCTCGATCAGGTCGGTCGGTCCGCTCGGCACGTCGAACGCGACCGGCGGCAGGCCTACGCTCATCGCCTCCAGCAGCACCATCGAGAAAGCCTCCGAGTGCGAACCCGAGACGAACACCGACGCCCTGGTCAGCGCCTCGCGGAAGTAGTCGGACTGACCCATCAGCCGGACCTGGTCGGCGAGCCCGCCCTGCTTGATCTGCCGTCGCAGGTGCTGCTCCTGGTCGCCCATGCCGTAGATGTGCAACTGCCAGTCCGGCCGTGCCAAGGCGACCGGTTCGAACGCCGTCACCAGCCGGTCGAAACCCTTGCCGGAGACCAGTCGGCCGCCGGCCAGGACGATCTTGCTGTCGAGCGTGGAGGTCGGGCCGACCTGCCAGGGCACCGCGTTCGGGATCGCCTCCACGACCGTGTCTGCGCCGGCCAGCAACTCGGCGTAGGCGGCCCGGTCGGCCTTGGACAGCGTGACCAGGCAGTCGAGTCGTCGGCTGCTGGTCTGGATCAGCTCGCGAAGCACCGGCATCCGGGCGGCGAAGGTCTGGTGATCCTGCGCGATCGTAATCACGTCCTGCGGTGCGTACTCCGCCGCAGCGGCATGCAGCGCGGGCCGGGTCGACACGAGTACGCCCCGGCGGAGCGACTGCAGCTTGGTCTCGAGCAGCGTGTCGCTGAGCCGGGACATCTTGGGATCCGCCGACGAGCTGACCAGCGTCGACGGCTGGCTGTCCAGCTCCGCGGCTCGAGGATCCCGCTCCGGATGGTCCTTGATCCGGACCCGGCCGCCGAAGCGATTGCCCTTCGGCCCGACCGGCCGGGCGTCGTGGAGGTTGGTCACCGTGACCTGCGGATCCAGGTCGTACGCGAGTCCCTTGCGACGCCGGTACAGGCCGATCAGCTCGACCTCGTAGCGATCGCAGAGGCCGTTCGCCAGGGTGATCACCGATCGGCAGAGCCCGTCCGCGCCGTCGGTCGTGAACATCAGGAAGTACAGCCGCCTCGAAACCGCCATCCCCATACCCCACTGGTAGCTGCTCGAATCATGACGATTCGAGCAGCTACCGGCGCGGCATTCCAGGGCCTTTGGACCCGAATGCGAGGTGGGTGACCTTGGCCCGACGACGGCGGTCAGCGGCCGTGGAAGGTCGGCTGCTCCTTGGCGACGAAGGCGGCGACCGCGTCGCGGTGGTCCTGGGTGCCGCCGGTGAGCGCCATCTGCTCGCCCTCGAAGTCGAGTGCGTCGGCCAGGTCGTGGGTCGCCGCATGGTTGACCGACCGCTTGATCGCTGCGTACGCCTGGGTCGGACCGCTGGCCAGTTGCCGGGCGAACTTCGCGGTCGCGGAATCCAGGTCCTCGGCGGCGACGACCTGGGTCAGCAGGCCGAGCTCGGCGGCT
>DATFRX010000193.1:0-4868 GCA_035262905.1 Nocardioidaceae bacterium | reverse complement strand
GCCGATTAGGCAAAACGTCGAGAGGACACCCGTAGGCAATCTCAAATTCACGAGCCGCGCCGCAGCGGACGGTGGTCGGCGTGCCGAATCGTTACCGCGGCTAGATCTGGAGGTCTTCCAGCATCTCCGTCACCAGGGCCGCGATCGGCGATCGCTCCGACCGGGTGAGCGTGACGTGAGCGAACAACGGGTGGCCCTTGAGCTTCTCGACGACCGCGACGACACCGTCGTGGCGGCCGACCCGCAGGTTGTCGCGCTGCGCCACGTCGTGGGTCAGGACCACCTTGGAGTTGGCACCGATCCGCGACAGGACGGTCAGCAGGACGTTGCGCTCCAACGACTGCGCCTCGTCGACGACCACGAACGCATCGTGCAGCGAACGACCGCGAATGTGCGTCAGCGGCAGCACTTCGAGCATCTCGCGGTCGATCACTTCGTCGATCACGTCACCCGAGGCGACCGCGCCGAGCGTGTCGAAGACGGCCTGTGCCCACGGCTGCATCTTCTCGGACTCGCTGCCCGGCAGGTAGCCGAGATCCTGTCCGCCAACCGCATAGAGCGGCCGGAACACGACGACCCTGCGATGCTGCCGCCGCTCCATCACGGCCTCCAGTCCGGCGCACAACGCCAGGGCCGACTTGCCGGTGCCGGCCCGGCCGCCGAGCGACACGATGCCGACCTCGGGATCGAGCAGGAGATCCAGGGCGATCCGCTGCTCGGCGGACCGACCGCGGATCCCGAACGCCTCCCGGTCGCCGCGCACCAGGCGTACTCGCTTGTCCGGACTCAGCCGGCCCAGCGCGCTGCCTCGCTCCGACATCAGCACCAGGCCGGTGTGGCAGGGCAGCTCGCGAGCGGCCTCGATGTCGCAGGTGCCCTCGTCGTAGAGCTGGTCGAGCGCGTCGGCGGTGGCGTCGATCTCGGCCATGCCGGTCCAGCCGGACTCCATCGTGAGCTGCTCGGCGCGGTACTCCTCGGCGGTCAGGCCGACCGAGCTGGCCTTGACCCGCAGCGGCAGGTCCTTGGAGACCAGCGTGACCTCGGCGCCCTCCAGCGCGAGATTGCGCGCGACGGCCAGGATCCGGGTGTCGTTGTCACCGAGCCGGAAGCCGGGCGGCAGCGACTCCGAGTCGCCGTGGTTGAGCTCGACTCGGATCGTGCCACCGTGCTCGCCGATCGGGATCGGTGTGTCCAGCACGCCGTGTCGCACCCGGAGCTCGTCGAGGTAGCGCAGCGCGGACCGGGCGAAGTAGCCCAGCTCCGGATGGTGCCGCTTGGCCTCGAGCTCGGTGATGACGACGACCGGAAGCACGACCTCGTGCTCGTCGAATCGGAGGATGGCGCGGGGATCGGCCAGCAAGACGCTGGTGTCGAGCACATACGTACGTACTGCCGAGCTTGACCCGCGCTTGCCAGTCGAAGCAGCCACGTCAGCGACGCTACGACCGAAAGGTGTACTTCAGGTGTACGACACGCCCGGTCCCGGGGGCACCGGAGTCTGGTCGCCCGCCCCCGTGGCGGTAGCCAAATCCTGAAACACGCCGGCGTGTTCCGGGATTTGCCTACCCTCAGTGGAGCGGGACCCGGTCAGCGGCCGAAGCGGCGCTCGCGGGCGGCGTAGGAGCGGATCGCTCGCAGGAAGTCGACCCGCCGGAAGTCCGGCCACAACGCCTCGCAGAAGTAGAACTCGCTGTGCACGCTCTGCCAGAGCAGGAAGCCGCCGAGGCGTTGTTCACCTGACGTTCGTATGACCAGGTCCGGGTCGGGCTGCCCTTTCGTGTACAGATGTTCCGCGATGTGCTCGACATCGAGCAGCTCGGCCAGCTCCTCGATGCTGGTGCCCTTGGACGCGTGCTCTTGCAGCAGCGCGCGTACGGCGTCGGCCAGCTCGTGCCGGCCGCCGTAGCCCACCGCCACGTTCACCGTCATGCCGTCGACGTCGCGGGTCGAGTCTGCAGCCGTCTTGAGCCGGGTCACCGTGGCGGCGGGCAGCAGGTCCAGGGCACCGAGGACCTGGATCCGCCAGCGCTGCTCGGCGGCCAAGGCATCGACGAGGTCCTCGATGACGTCGAGCAGCGCCTTCAGCTCGCTCTGGGGCCGTTCGAGGTTGTCGGTCGAAAGCAGCCACAAGGTCACAACCTCGACACCGACCTCGTCGCACCAGCCGAGGAACTCGCTGATCTTGTCGGCTCCGGCCTGGTAGCCGCCATGCACTCCGGCGCCGGCGCCACGGGCCCATCGACGGTTGCCGTCGACGATCGCACCGACGTGCTTGGGGAGTCGATCGGGAGGCAGATTCGAGACCAAACGACGCTCGTACGCGCCGTACGCGAACTCCCGCAAGCGCATCAAGGGGCCCTTCTGGGATCGGTGTGACCTTGCCCCCATCGCTCCCCCTTGGCGTCAGGCTACTCCCTCGCGTCCAGCGGTCTGGCTAGGCTGTCTTTCGTCCGCAACCGCACGCCGAAGCCTGGAGAGTGATGACCCCGACCGAGCGCATCAGTGGGGTCAGCCACGACGTAGGCGGCCGGATCCGTGAGGCCGCGCATCAGGTGAAGCCGCGCATGCGGGGGTGGCTGCACGCCGCGACGCTGCCGCTGTCGATCGCCGCGGGCATCGTCCTGGTCGCGTTGTCACCGACGACGGAGATCAAGATCGCCAGTGCGATCTTCGGCGTCTCGGCATCGCTGGTCTTCGGGATCAGCGCGGTCTATCACACCCGCACGTGGGAGCCGCGTGCCCGTGGGCTGCTGAAACGGCTCGACCACGCCACGATCTTCCTGCTGATCGCCGGGACCTACACGCCGTTCACCCTGCTGCTGCTCGACGGCCGCAAGGCCACCATCCTGCTCTCGATCATCTGGGCCGGCGCGCTGCTCGGCGTCGCATTCCGGGTGCTTTGGGTCGGCGCACCACGATGGCTCTACGTCCCGGTCTACATCGCCATGGGCTGGGCGGCGGCGTTCTGGCTCGGCGACTTCGCGGCCGCCGCCGGTCCGGCCGTCCTGACCCTGATCCTGGTCGGCGGCGGGCTCTACTCGATCGGCGCCCTGGTCTACGGGCTCAAGCGGCCGAACCCGTCACCGCGCTGGTTCGGCTTCCACGAGGTGTTCCACACCCTGACGATCGCGGCGTTCACGCTGCACTACGTCGGGGTGTCGCTCGCGGCGTACTCCCTGCGCTGAGTTAAGTCGGCGGTCAGGCCTCGGCGTTCGGACCGCGCTCGCGAACCTCTTCGACCTTGGTCATGGCCTCGCGCAGTTCGGCCAGCCAGTCGTCGGAGTGCTGAGCCACCAGTCGTACGCACCAGCCGAGCGCATCGCTACGCGACCGGGCGACGCCGGAGTCGACCAGCGTGTCGAGTACCCGGCGCTCGGGCTGACGCAACCGGGTCATGACCGGCGCCGCCAGGGTGGTGAACATCCGACGGTCGCCGCCGGCCTCGACTCCCCAGGCGACCTTCCGGCCGGACGAGCGCTCGAGCTCGCGGGCGATCCGGATCCGCTGGTCGCGGGTGGACTCGCGGAACCGCTTGATCCGCCCCTTGATGGCGGCCTCGTGCTCCTCGTCAGTGACGTCCTCGCCGCGCTCCGGCTCGTCCAGCGCGCCGACGATGACGATCTCGTCGCGGTCCACCTCGACAGTGGGCTCGCCGGCGAACCAGTCGTCGGGGAGCCGGCCGGTGAGCCAGCCGCGGATCTTCTCAGTCGATGTCATGTAATGATGATTACACCATTACATCGACCGTTCAAGCACTGCCTTACTTGCCGGCACCAGCGTCGATCGCGCGGACGGCCGCCGGATCCGTCACGGGCCGAAGGCAGACGAAATCGCGGCAGACGTACGCCGCGGGCCGCCCCTCGACCAGGTTCCGGCCGGTCAGCAAGGGGATCGCGACGTCGTCCGGGCGGCCGCTCACCACCACGGCACCCGGACTCCCCCGGCGCCAGGCCGCCCGATGCAGCGCGTCGAGGTCCGAATCCGACGACGGCCCGACGACGGCGATCTGCTCGGGTCCGGCGACGAGTGCCTCGGCGACGGCGAGCGACCAACCCGCGAAGCGAGGGGCCTGCCGAGCCAGGTCCGCCGCGGTGGCGACGGCTCCGTCGGCGGCGGCCCGGTGTCTTTCGGAGCCCGCCACCGCGGCGTAGGTCACGAGGGCGTCCGCCAGGGCCGAGACCCCCGACGGCGACGCGTTGTCCGAGAGGTCTCGGGGCCGGAGCACCAACTCCTCGGCGTCCGCGGCCGTGTCGAAGAAACCGCCGGCGCCGTCGGCGAAGACCTCGAGGGCCCGATCCAACAGGGCGCCGGCCCGCTCCAGCCAGACCGCGTCGCCGGTCGCACCGAGCAGGCTCAGGAAGGCGGCGGCGACACAGCCGTAGTCGTCGAGGACACCGGCATTGGTGCCGCGTCGGCCGGCCCGCGAAGTTCGCCAGAGCCGCGCGGCTGGCCGGCCGTCACCGTTGCCAGACCGAGCACCGTCGCCCACGCCGCCCCCAGCGACCCCACCCTCCAAATGCACCTCGACCAGCAACTCCCCCGCCCGCAACGCAGCAGCCGTCAGGTCCGGGCGCTCCAACCCAATCCCCGCCTCGGCCAGCGCGGTGATGGCCAGCCCGTTCCACGCCGCGACGACCTTGTCGTCTCGCGCCGGCCGGGCCCGATCCACCCGGGCCGCAAACAGTTTGGCCCGCACGCCAAACCAGCGCTCCGGATCGTCCGGGTCGGTCCGCAGTTGCAGCGTGGATGCACCGTGCTCGAACGATCCCGTTTCCGTCACCGACAACAGCGGAGCCGCCCACCCGGCATCGGCGTCGCTGAGCACCTCCCGCAGCTGGGCCGGCGTCCAGACGTAGAACGCACCCTCG
>DATFRX010000192.1:0-3528 GCA_035262905.1 Nocardioidaceae bacterium | reverse complement strand
CCCAAGCGCCGGCTGACCGTGTTCACCGGCGTCTCCGGGTCGGGCAAGAGCTCGCTGGTGTTCGACACGATCGCCGCGGAGTCGCAGCGGCTGATCAACGAGACCTACAGCGCCTTCGTACAGGGCTTCATGCCGACGCTGTCGCGGCCCGAGGTCGACGTGCTGGAAGGACTGACCACAGCGATCATCGTCGACCAGGAACGAATGGGCTCGAACCCGCGCTCGACCGTCGGCACCGCCACCGACGCGAACGCGATGTTGCGCATTCTGTTCAGCCGGCTCGGGCAACCGCACATCGGCCCACCCACTGCGTTCTCGTTCAACGTGCCCACGCGGACGGCGAGCGGGGCGATGGACGTGGACAAGGGCCAGGGCGAGCGGATCGTGGTGCGCAACGTCGTCTACCAGGGCGGTATGTGCCCGCGGTGCGAGGGCATGGGCTCGGTCACCGACTTCGACCTGTCGGCTCTGTACGACGAAAACCTGTCGCTCAACGAGGGCGCGCTCACCGTCCCCGGCTACAGCATGGAGGGCTGGTACGGCCGCATCTTCAGCGGCTCCGGCTACTTCGACATGGACAAGCCGATCAAGAACTTCACCAAGCGGGAGCTGCGCGATCTGCTGTACCGCGAGCCGACCAAGATCAAGGTCGAAGGGATCAACCTGACCTACGAAGGCCTGATCCCGAAGATCCAGAAGTCGATGCTGTCCAAGGACGTCGACGCGATGCAGCCGCACGTCCGCGCCTTTGTGCGGCGAGCGGTGACGTTCACGATCTGTCCCGAGTGCGACGGGACCCGGCTCAGCAAACAGGCCCGGTCGTCGAAGATCAACGGCAAGAGCATCGCCGACCTCTGCGAGATGCAGGTCACCGACCTGGCCGACTGGATCCGGGACCTCGACGAGCCGTCCGTGGCCCCGCTGCTCACCGGGCTGCAGCACCTACTCGACTCGTTCGCCGAGATCGGGTTGGGGTACCTCTCGCTCGACCGGCCGGCGGGCACCCTGTCCGGGGGAGAGGCACAGCGCACCAAGATGATCCGCCATCTCGGCTCATCCCTCACCGACGTCACCTACGTCTTCGACGAACCCACGATCGGTCTGCACCCTCATGACATCGAGCGGATGAACGAACTGCTGCTGCAGCTTCGGGACAAGGGCAACACGGTGCTCGTCGTGGAGCACAAACCCGAGACGATAGCGATCGCCGACCACGTCGTGGATCTGGGCCCCGGCGCCGGCACCGAGGGCGGCACCATCTGTTTCGAAGGCACCGTGGACGGGTTGCGGGGGACCGACACGACGACCGGCCGACATCTCGACGACCGGGCGATCCTCAAGGAATCGGTGCGTCCGGCGTCCGGCACCCTGGATGTCCGCGGTGCGTCGGCGCACAACCTCCAAGACGTAAATGTCGACATTCCGCTCGGAGTGCTCTGCGTGATCACGGGCGTCGCCGGCTCCGGCAAGAGTTCGCTGCTCTATGGCTCGGTCGCCGGCCGGGACGGCGTGGTGGTGATCGACCAGAGTGCGATCCGCGGCTCGCGACGGAGCAACCCGGCGACATACACCGGGTTGCTCGATCCGATCCGCAAGGCGTTCGCGAAGGCCAACGGGGTGAAGCCGGCGCTGTTCAGCTCGAACTCCGAGGGCGCCTGCCCCGCCTGCAACGGCGCAGGCGTCATCTATACCGAGCTGGGCGTCATGGCCACGGTCGAATCCATCTGCGAGGAGTGTGAGGGCAGGCGGTTCCAGGCGTCGGTACTGGAGTACACGCTGGGTGGCCGGAACATCGCCGACGTGCTCGCGATGTCGGTGACCGAGGCCGAGGAGTTCTTCGGGGCCGGCGACGCACGCACGCCCGCGGCGCACAAGATCCTCGAACGGCTGGCCCAAGTCGGGCTCGGCTACCTCACGATCGGCCAGCCGCTCACCACGCTGTCCGGCGGCGAGCGGCAACGGCTCAAGCTGGCCACCCAGATGGGCGAGAAGGGCGACGTCTACGTCCTCGACGAGCCGACCACCGGCCTGCACCTCGCCGACGTCGAGCAGTTGCTCGGCCTGCTCGACCGGCTGGTCGAGTCCGGCAAGTCGGTCATCGTCATTGCCCACCATCAGGCGGTCATGGCGAAGGCCGACTGGATCATCGACCTCGGGCCCGGTGCCGGGCACGACGGCGGCCGGATCGTCTTCGAGGGCACGCCCGCCGATCTGGTCGCCGCCCGATCCACCCTTACCGGCGAGCACCTCGCGGCGTACGTCGGCGCCTGATCTCCGGCACTCGCGGTCACCGGAGATCTTTGCCTTCGAGCGCACCGGGCAACCTTCGGCGCTCGCGGGCGCCGGACATCGAGCGGCGCTGAGCGCTTCTCAGCTGTGCCAGCTCGCTGTAGGCAGATCCGATAATGAACATTATGTAAAGCTGTGCTGGCTCCTGCACCCTCCTCCAGCGGGAGCGGCCCGCCCTCGCCGATTAGGATCACGCGCAGGCCGCTTATCGGGTCGGTGACCGCGGAGGACACGACGATGGCTAGCACACTCGATACATCGTCTCGCCGGGGCCGGCATGTCGCCGCGCGGCTGGACTCCGATGTGATCGCCTGGCTGACCACGGTCAGGCCGAGTGGCCGGCCGGACAGCGTGCCGGTCTGGTTCATCTGGCACAACGGTGAGCTCGTGCTGTACAGCCGTCCTCGGACTACGAAGCTGCGCAATCTAGCCGTGAACCCGCTGGTGTCGATCACGCTGGACGACACCGATCGCGGCGCTGACGTCGTCCGGATCGAGGGAACGGCACGCGTCGCCGAGACCTACCCGCCCGCGCATCAGATCCCGGCCTATGCCACGAAGTACGCCGAGCGGATCCGCTCGATCGGATACGGCGACCCCGAGGCGTTCGCTCGTGCGTACTCGGTTCCGATCGTCGTCACCGTGACTCGATGGCGGATCTGACGCGATCGGCGTACGCGACCCGCAACTCGTCCCAGCCGTACTGCAGTGCCTCCTGGCCGCGAATCGCACCAACCGGTCGGCCGTCGAGCGCTCGCTCGGCGACGTCCAGGCAGATGTGCCAGCCGGCGGCCACCTTGGGGAGCCAGTCCGGGTCGCCGACCGTGTGCCGCAACGTCAACCGGGTTCCTGACTCGGTGCCGGTGAGCTCCCAGCGCAGCAGGTCGGTCCCGAACGTGTGTTCGAGCAGCTCGGGCCGGTCGGCTCGAGTGACCTTCGACGGCACCTCCTCGGCGGTATCGCCGTCGATCATGGTCAGCGTTACGTCGCCGATGCCGCCGAGGTCCCGGCTTGCCGTGTACGGCGCCCACTCCCCTAGCCGCCTCGGGTCGGTCAGCGCCGACCAGACCTTCTCCCGAGGATGCCGCAGATCCCGGACGAATGTCAGCGTCCAGCCGTCGGCGTCGGCTTGCGCGCTGACCTCCACCATCGGACCCGGCTGATAGGGCTTGCGGTTCATCGCTGCTCCTCGCTGTCGAGATGGCGCTCGAGCGCGTCGAAGTGTCGTGACCACAGCTG
>DATFRX010000191.1:0-5551 GCA_035262905.1 Nocardioidaceae bacterium | reverse complement strand
CGCCCACGCCCATCCGCCAGGTCCGGGATTCCCGGCACATGCGCCATCGGTGTAAACCGAGACAGCACCGGACGGGGCGGTCATCGGCGTACGGCGTCGCTTGGCCGGCATGCGTCAGAGGCTACGGGCGAATCGACATTGTGGTGGCGATGACCCCCGCGATGTCGATTCGCCCGTCGCTTGGCGGGCAAAAGGGACCTGATCAGGGCCGTCCGGCTCTTTTTGAGCCCGGTGAGAGCCGCTTACGGTTGCCGCGGCGTGGGTCAGACGAGACTCGCGCGTCGTGGTCGATCGCAGAGTCGGCAGTCTCGATCGCGACCTGGCCGATGTCCGGCGAACGGGGTTACCACCGTCGCCGTCCCGTCGAGAGGAGTGGCGGTGGACATCCCGGTTGGTCTGGAGTCATTTTTCTGGATCGTGCTGGCGGCGGCGCTGGCGCCACTGATCGTCGGGCTGCTTCCGGGTCCGAAGGTTCCCGAGGTGGTCATCCTCCTGCTGCTCGGCATGGTGATCGGGCCCGAGGCGCTGGGCCTGGCCACCAAGGAGGGCCCGATCCTGCTGCTCAACGACGTCGGCCTCGGCTTCTTGTTCTTCATCGCGGGCTACGAGCTGAACCCGCGAGTTCTCAAGGGCAGAACCGGGCTCCAGGCCGCAACGTCCTGGGCGGTGTCAATGGCCCTGGCACTGTCGGTGGTGGGCGTCCTCTACGAGATCGGGTACGTCAAGGCCTTCCTCCCCGTCGCCATCGCGCTCACCTCGACGGCGCTGGGCACACTGCTGCCGATCCTGCGCGACGCCGGTCTGCTCGACACGAAGCTGGGCAGGCTCGTGGTCGCCAACGGCGCAGTGGGGGAGTTCGGTCCGGTGCTCGCGATCTCGCTGTTCCTGGGGAGTCGCGGCGCGTGGGCGTCGCTGGTCATCCTCCTCGTGTTCGCCGTCATCGCGGTGGCGATCGACCGGATACCTCGGGTCCTGGTCACTCGCCGGATCAGCGCCATCTTCGAGCACGGTTCGGAGACGACGCAGCAGACCACCTTGCGCTGGACTGTGCTGCTGCTCGTGGGTCTGCTGCTGATGGCGGCGGAGTTCGGCCTGGACGTGATTCTCGGCGCCTTCGCTGCCGGCCTCATCCTTCGCCAGCTCACTCCGGACGGCGACGAGGCCCTGGAACACAAGCTCGACGGCATCGCGTTCGGGCTGTTCGTCCCGCTGTTCTTCGTCACGTCGGGCATCCAGGTCGACGTCACCTCGATCATCCAGAATCCGGGCCGGCTCGCCGTCTTCTTCTTCCTCATCGCGGCCATTCGGGGCCTTCCGGTGCTCGTCATCTTCAGCCGGGACCTGCACGGCCGCGAGTTGGTTCGGCTCGGTCTTTTCACCGCCACGGGTCTGCCGATCATCGTGGCCGTCACCCAGATCGGGCTCGCCACCGGGATCATGATTCCGGAGAACGCCGCGGCGCTGGTCGGAGCCGGTGTGATCTCGGTACTCGTGTTCCCGCTCACCGCCGAGTTGCTCGGCCGAAAGTCGGAACGTACCGACGCCGCCGTCGAACCGAGCCCATGATCCGGCGGCGAAGTTGATCCAAGTCATCCCTCGCGGGTGAAGCCACGGCCTGAGTCCGGCTCCCATGATCGTGTCAACGGGTGTTCTAGGGAGGACCGATGTCTCTGACTGCTGGACCGCGCTCATCGCGCGAATCGAGCTTCGATGTGCCGGGCGCGTATGGATGGATCGGTTTTGCCTCGCTCATCCTGGTCTTGCTGGGCTGCTTCCACGCCATCCAGGGTCTGGTCGCGCTCTTCGACGACGAGAAGTACGCGGTCACCGACTCCGGGCTGATCGTGTCGGTCGACTACACCGCCTGGGGCTGGGTGCACCTGATCGGCGGCATCATCGTGGCCGCCGCCGGTGTCGCGCTGTTCTCGGGACGCCTGTGGGCCCGGATCGTCGGCGTCGTGGCGGCATTCGCCAGCGCGATCGTGAACATCTCGTTCCTGTCGGCCTATCCGATCTGGTCGACCATCATGATCGCCATGGACGTCCTCGTCATCTGGGCGATCACCGTGCATGGTGCGGAGATGAAGGAAAACTAGCCCCGCTTACGATCCGCCGCTCGGTCGCTCGTCCGGCCGATCCGCGAGCCGCCCGTAGCGCTTGTCGAACTCCAGCATCAGGGCGTGGATCTGGCGAGTGAGATCGGTGTTGGTCTTCAGCTCGAGCTCCTGCTCGACGAAGTCATGGTCGGCCTTCGCCTGCTGGTACACCGCCTGCCGGTTCTGGCCGATCATGACGAAGGTCGAGAGGAAGATCGCCTCCAGCGACACGATCAACGTGAGGGTCGGCCAGGGCGCCTCCTCGATCAGCAACATCCAGACGAGGAACCAGCCGATGTGGATGTAGACGAACGCCATCGAGCCGGCGAACATCGTGATCCAGTCGGCGACGCGAAGCTGCGCGCTCTCGGCTCGTTTCCGCTGCGCCTGAAGCAGCCCTGGGTGCCTGGCCAGGGTGGTGACGTAGTGCTTGGCGTCCATGAGAGGTCTCCGTTCGGTGTCACGGCCGACACCCGACATGTTCCAGCACCTCGTACGCCCTTGACACGGCCCTTCGGCCGGATCCACGACACTCGGTCGGCCGCGAGCAGCCGAGGGATGTGCTACTCGCGACCGACCGGGAGCCGGTGGAGAGGTGGTCAGTTCTGGAACAGACCCGCCTGGATGGCGGCCTGGCGACCGCCCTGGATCGGGAGCATCACCTTGGTGGACTTGGTGTCGACGGAGATCACCGAGCCGTTGGTGGCCGGCTGTCCGCCCTCGACTCCGCTGGTCTGACCGATCAGGTGTCCGGTCACGACGATCCCGATCCGGTGGCCGGCCTTGAACGTGTGTTCAGTCGGCATCGTGGTGATCGAGAACATGTCCTTCTCGCCGATCGTGACCGGCGACGCGTCCTGGTACCACAGCGAGTCGCGGTTGGAGGAGTCCAGCCCGCCGCGCGTCACGCGCCACTGCGTGACGTCCTGGGTGGGCTTGGAGACCTCGAGGTAGCAGGCGGTGTCGACCTCGCGCGGCGATGCGGTGCAGGTGTCGCCGACGTTGCACGGGGTGCCGTCGCTCGTCGCGCCCCAGCAGGTACGCGTCGTCGTGTTTCGGATCCCCTCGCCGTTGCGGGTGACCATCGGGTACGGCGTGTCGTTGTAGTCGACGACGATGACGCCGAGGTTCGACTGCGCGGTGCTCAGCGACGCCTTCAGGTCCAGTCGCGCCGTACCGGACAGCCGCACGTCCGACTTCAGCGGCTGCGACAGGAACACCCGGCGGTTGGTCTGGGCGCCGTCCGGGTTGTTCATGTACGCGGTCTCGCTGGTCGAGTTGCTGCCGGTGAAGGTCAGCGTGCCGGAGTTGCCGCCGGCGGCTGAGTCGGCGAACGTGCCGGGTGCGGCCTGGTCGGTGCCCTTCAGGAACACGTTGACGCTCGAGGTGCCCGGGATCGGCCAGTCGGCGTAGTTGTGCCAGTCGTCGGCCTGCTCCTCGATCGTGACCGCGGGCTCGTCCTCGATGCCGTTGTCGACGCCGAGCAGGTAGTGGTCGAACCAGCGGTGCAGCGTGTCGACCCAGACCGCCCGGCGGGACTCGAACGGATCGGTGTGGCCGGTGTCCATCAGCCAGAGCTTGCGCTCGACGCCATTGGCCTTAAGGGCGTTCCACCATGGGCCGAGCTGGTTCATCCGTACGTTGTCGTCCTGGTAGCCATGCGTGGCGAACACCGCGGCCTTCACGTTGGCGGCGTCCTTGACGTAGTCGCGGTCGCGCCAGAACTCGTTCATGTCGCCGTGCGAGTCGCCGTCGATCGAGTTGTCGATCGAGTTCAGCCCGGCGCAGTTCGGGCGGCGGTTGGGCAGATTCACACCCTCGGGCGGGTTCGGACCGGTCGTGACGGTCGGGTTCAGGCTGCCGCCCGGATAGTTGGTGTTGTGCCGCACGCCGCCGGTGCGCGAGTAGTAGTACCACGAGGAGATCGCCGAGACCGGGACGATCGTCTTCAGGCCCTCGACGCCGGTGGCGGCAACGCCGTTGGCCAGCGTGCCGTCGTACGACTTGCCGATCATCGCCGAGTTGCCGTTGTGCCAGTCGGCGACCACCGGAGCCGACGAGGTGTCGGGCTGCGAGTACGCCTGGACCCGGCCGTTGAGCCAGTCGACGATCGACTTCTCGCCGGCGATGTCGTCCGGACCGCCGTGGTTCGGGCAGCCCTCGTCGGTGTACCCGGTGCCGAGCATCTGGCCCAGCACGTACGCGTAACCGCGCGGCACGAAGTAGTTGTCGTAGAACAGCGGCCACCGGTCGTTGACGCCGTCGTCGTCCCAGTCGGCCATGCACTGGCCCTCGTTGCCGCGGCAGACGGTCGTGTAATACGGGCTCGGGTCGATGATCGCCGGCACCTTCATCGACGGTCCCGACTCCTTCGGCCGGATGATGTCGGCCGTGACGAAGTCCATCTCGCCGTTCGAGTCCGTGTCGACCCCTGGCTGCGGGATGTACACCCGCTCGCGGATCGCTTGCGTGTAGTCGAAGACGGGCGCACTCTTGCCGTCCGACCCGATCGTGATCTGCGGATCCGCTGCCGCCTGCGCGGTCCCGGTGTTGACCGCGACCAAGCCTGCGAACCCGAGTGCTCCGATGGCGATGATGCCCGCCAGTTTCCTCATATGACCCTCCGGCGTCCGACACGAGCCCAACACAAACACCAGTCCCGAGACTGCTTCGCATCCTCACCGCTCGCGCAGAGGAGGTCTACGTACAGATGTCGTGTGCGGCGGGCTGTCGGCTGGACAGATGACGGGAAGCGCAGATCAGGGCGGGTTCAGCCGTCCAGATAGGCGGCCAGGTTCGCCAGCGACGACCTGAGGCCGGCGGCGTGGTCCTCGGCGGAGATGCCGATGGGCACGTCGTCGGCCCGGACCTCCACGCGGGTTCCGCCTTCGACTGTCTCGACCTGCCAGGTCATCGTCATGATGCCGTGGAAGGCAGGGTCGTCGGAAACGAAGTCCACGGCTTGCACGACCCGCTCGCCGGGGACCAGCTCGACGAATCGCGCCTCGACGACATCCGCGTCCGCAGTGGTCTTGCCGGGGGCACCGGACGCGTCGGCGTACCTGAGGATCATCCGGTACGAGCCGCCCGGTCGTGCGTCGTAGCGCTGCATCGTCGCGGTCATGCCATCCGGCGGAAGCCACGACGTCAGTGCGTCCGGATCGACCAGGGCCGCGTACACGGCGTCGGGAGGAGCGGCGATCAGTCGTGTCGCGATGTCCGTACGGCCCATGAGCGCGACGGTAACCGACCTGGCTATCCGCGAAGTCGGGCCAGGATCCGGTCGAGCGCCCGTCGCACCGAGTCGGGTACGCCGTCGCTGTCCAGCACGGTCTGGTTGCTGTCGCAGACCTGGATGTTCGCATATCGGCCGGCCAGCTCGCGCGCGACATCGTGGCCGCGTGGCGACCGGAAGATCGCGGGGGAGTCGGCCGCGTCGGTGTGGATGCCCTCGA
>DATFRX010000190.1:0-11664 GCA_035262905.1 Nocardioidaceae bacterium | reverse complement strand
GACCACTTCGGCCAGGCGCTCGACCTGGCCGAGGCCGCCGGCGACACGCTCGGCCAGGCGCAGGTCCACTACGAGCGCAACCTGGCGTACACCACGCAGGGCCGCGACGCTGAGGCACTCGCGGCGGCAGAGGAGGCGCTCCGCCGCTTCCAGGACGTGGGCAACCAGGTGGGGGAGGCAGCCGCGCTCACCGACGTCGGTTGGGGTCACGGCCGGCTCGGCGACCACCGGCAGGCACTCGAGCTACTCGGGCAGGCGCTGGCGCTCCACGAGAAGCTCGGCAACCACGCCTACCAGGGACATGCCCTGTCGTGCATGGCGGAGAGCCACGAGCAGCTCGGCGAGCTCGACCAGGCGATCGCCGACAGCCGCCGGGCCGAGCAGCTGTTCGACCGGATCGGCGACCGCTACGGCGTCGCCAGCACGCTGGCCCGGCTCGGCGAGCTCTACCAACGGGTGGACGACCCGGTCGCCGCGGCGGCGGCCCGGGATGCGGCCCGCCCGATCATCGACGAGCTCGACCCGTCGGCCGCCGCGCAGATCCGTGGCCAGCTGGACAGGCTCGAGAAGCAGTCGGCTGCGACGGAGTAGCTGCTACCGGGCGAGGGCTCCCATCGGATCCCAGGCCGGGAGCACGATCGGCGGCTGGTCGAGGGCGTCCTGGAGCTCCTTCGGCAGCTGGTCGCGCCGGACGGCGACCTCGAAGACGTACTCGTCGAACCAGTTGTCGTTCATGGTGAAGAAGCCGTCGGTGCCGATCTCGTCGCCCCAGCTGTTCTCGACCCGCCAGCGGCGCGGCACGTCGTCGACCAGGTCCACGCCGGTGAACAGCATGGCGTGGGTCATCATCGACTCGCGGTAGACCAACCGGTCGGCCTTGTCGAGCGCGAACCGGTGGTCGTAGACGCCCTCGAGGTCGTAGAGCTTGGCGTCCCAGATGCCGAGGTCGCGGCGCATCATCGGGCCGACGTCGCAGCCGAACCAGACCGGCTCGCCGCCGACGATCGCCTTCGCGGCCAGCTCCTTCATCGTGGCGACGTCGACGTTGAGGTAGGTCACCAGCGGCGCCTCGACGACGTTGCCGAGGTAGTCGACGGTCAGGGTGGCGCCACGCGGGCTCGACGACCGGGGGTCGTCGACCAGACAGACATAGTCCGAGAACGGGATCGTCACGTACTTCTCGACGAACTCGACCGGCGTCATCTCGCCGTCGCGGTGGAACTCGCGATCCTTGTCGGTCCACTGCCAGAAGAACTGGTCCGGCGGCGTCCCGAGGTGGATCGACAGGATCCGGTGCACCACGGCGAGGATGTCGCGCTTGCGCTCCCGTGCCTGCTCCTCGTCGTCGATCGGGCGCAGCGTCTTGGCGCCCTCGCGGAGGACCGACTGCAGCGCGCTGTTCATCCGTGGGGTGTTGGAGGAGCTCTCGGTCTCCGGCATCACCGACTTGGGGACGAGTCCGTGCTTGGCCACGATCGCCGCGAACATGTTCCACTGGCCGCCGTCGTCGACCACCGTGTCGAGCAGGCACGAGACCGTACGGTCGTCGGCGTCCCGGTCGGACGTCTCGATGATCGCCTCGAGGAAGTAGTTGGCCCGCTCCAGCTTGTCCCAGAACATGACGTGGTTCTGCGAGAACTCGAAGTCCTTGAGATTGAGCTTCTGCGCCGCCCCCACCCGTAACAGGTTCAGCCCGGCGAACATCCAGCAGCGGCCGCTGTGCTTCTGGTTGGTGACCTTCCAGTCGTCGAGGAGGTGCGACGTCGCGTGGTCGATCGCGGTGACGATCTGCCGATCCAGGGCGACGTCGTCGATCGTCGTCTGCGTGACGGCGTTCTGCATCCTGCGGTACGCCGGATCGGCGGTGAACTGCTTGCGCAGCAGGTCGATGTCCTGACCGGTCAGGGTCGCGTCCTCGTGGGGGGTCATCTCCAGCGGGCTCCTCTCGCATGGCGGCGGCTGTGTCCAGTCTGCCTTCCGACTGCGGCCGGGGCCATCGGATTGGGTGGTGATTAGGGGTCGATGTCACCAGCGAGCTCGGCCGGAGCGCGCATCCGCCACGCATCGGTCACCAGCTCGGTCAGGCGCTCGACGTCCACCTGCTCCAGTCGCAGCAGCACCAGGGGCACCCGTTCGTACTCCGATGTGCTGAAGAACAGGTCGGGCTCGCCCTGCAGCAGCGCCTGCCGCTCGGACTCGTCGCCGACGAAGAGCACCGCGATGTCGGACCGGATGCGCCGCGGCTTGCCCGGCCTGCGCTCGGGCCAGGACCAGACGAAGCCCTTGTTGCCCACCCGGAAGTCGAATCCGTCGCTGTCGATCTCGACCACGTGCGGCAGCGACAGCGCGAGCCGGCGCACGTCGTCGACGTCAGCCATCGAGCCGGACCACTCGTCGCATGTGCCGAGGTTAGCCGTGGTGTCAGACTGTCGCGCATGGCGCGGTTTCGCTGTCTCGGCTTCCTCACCGACTACGGCCTCGAGGACGGCTTCGTCGCGGTCTGCCACGGGGTCGTCACGAGCATCGTGCCCGACGCGCGCATCGTCGACATCAGCCACCTGATTCCGGCGTACGACCTGCGCCGGGGCGCGATGGTGCTCGCTCGCGCGGCGCCGTACCTCGACCCGGCCGTCTTCGTCGGCGTGGTCGATCCCGGAGTGGGCGGCGACCGGCGGGCGGTGGCCGTCGAGACCGAGTCGTCGGTGCTCGTCGGACCCGACAACGGGCTGCTGCTGCCGGCCGCCGACGCCTTCGGCGGAGTCCGCCGCGCGGTCGTGCTCGATCGTGCCGAGCTGTTCCTCGAACCGGTGTCGGCGACGTTCCACGGGCGGGACATCTTCGCGCCGGTCGCGGCGCAATTGCTCGCCGGCGCCGCGCTGGCCGACGTGGGGACGCCGATCGACCCGGACGGGCTGGTCGAGCTGCCGGAGCCGCATGTCTTCATCCGGATCGACGGCCTGGAGGCCGAGGTCGTCGACGTGGACCACTTCGGCAACCTGCAGCTCGCCGCCTCCTGGCGCGACCTCGACACCGACCTGGGGGAGACGCTCGACATCGACGGACATCGGGTCGTGGCCGGGCGCCAGTTCACCTCGGTGCCGGTCGGCGAGCTGGTCGTCTATGCCGACTCCGACGGCCGGGTCGCCATCGCGGTCAACGGCGGCAACGCCGCGCGCCGTCTGGAGGTGACGCGCGGCGCGACCGTCCGGATCAGCGGAGGTCGAACACCGGGTTCGTGATCACGAGGTCGAGCGTGTAGCCCGCGTACGCGTAGACCACGAAGAACGCCAGCGCGCCGCCGGCCAGTGCGATGTCCTTCATGAAGGCGGTCTGCTCGTTCAGGCGGGTCTGCGGGTCGCTGTCCTTCCAGAAGTTGTGCACCAGCGTCGCGGTCGGCACCAGGAAGCAGATCAGCGCCAAGGCGCCGAGGTCGCCCCAGATGCCAAGCAGCACGGAGATGCCGCCGAGGGTGAGCGCGACTCCGCCGATCCGTACGAGTAACACGGCCGACGGCACGCCACGCGATTTGGCGAACCCGGCCATGCCCTCGGTCTGGGTGAAGTGGGCGTAGGCGCTGGCAAGGAAGAGCGGGCAGAACAAGAGGCGGGCGATGAGTACGAGGACGTCCATGAGTCCCTCCCGGCGTGCCGAGCAGACCGGCCGTCGGACCGCGGGCCCCCTGACGCCAGACGACAACCTATCGCTGCCGCTTGAAGCGTCAAGTACTTCCACGATCGGCGGACCAGGAGCGGTCGGCGGACCGGCTCAGTCGGCGGCCGGCCGCACCGTGCCGGTGACCTCGCCGAGTGCGATCCGGCCGCCATGACTGCCTGGCGCGGTCGCCGACAGGGTCACGGTGTCGCCGTCCTCGAGGTAGGTCCGGGTCGATCCGTCGGCCAGCTCGACCGGCCGGGATCCGCCCCACGACAGCTCGAGCAGCGAGCCGAGCTGATCCGACTCCGGGCCCGAGATGGTGCCCGACGCATAGAGGTCGCCGGTCCGAAGCGGAGCGCCGTTGGCGGTGAGATGGGCGAGCATCTGGGACGGCGACCAGTACATCGTGGAGTACGGCGGCCGGGACACCACGTGGTCGCCGAGCCGTACCTCGACGTCGATGTCGAAGCCCGCCGGTCCGTCGACCTGGAGGTAGGGCAGCGGCTCGGGGTCCTGGACCGGCAGGTCGACCCGGGCGGCCGCCAGTGCCTCGAGCGGGGTGATCCATGGCGAGATCGACGTCGCGAACGACTTGCCGAGGAACGGCCCGAGCGGCCGGGACTCCCAGCCCTGGATGTCGCGCGCCGACCAGTCGTTGACCAGCGTGACACCGAAGACGTGGTCGGCGAAGGCGCCGGTGGAGACGCGAGCGCCGAGCGGTGTCGGGACGCCGACGACGAAGCCCAGCTCGGCCTCGATGTCGAGTCGCCGGGTCGGCCCGTACGTCGGTGCGTCGCCGTTGGGTGACTTCTGCTGGCCGCACGGCCGCATGATGTCGGTACCGGAGATCACGACCGAGCCGGCCCGCCCGTGATAGCCGACCGGAAGGTGCTTCCAGTTGGGCAGCAGCGGCGGGTCGTCGGGGCGGAAGATCCGGCCGGCGTTCGACGCGTGATCGATCGAGGCGTAGAAGTCGACGTAGTCGGCGACCGCGAACGGCGGATGCAGGGTCACCTCGTCGACCGGTACCAGGAACGGCTCGACGCCGGCCTGCTCGGCCGAGTCGGTGAGCAGCGCGATCAGCCAGCTTCGGGTCGAGTCCCAGGTCGGCCGTCCGGCGCCGAGCAGCTCGGCGAGCGTGGGCTGGGCGAGCGCCTCGGTTCCGGCCAGCATGTCGCTGGCAGCGATCGGGGCGAGGTCGACGACCAGATCGCCGATCCGAGCGCCGACGCGGGGCTGGTCGCCGTTCACGGAGAAGACCGCGTACGGCAGGTTGTCGACGTCGTAGGGTCCGTCGGCAGCGCCGTCGACCCAGGTCGGCCCGTGCTCGTGCGTCGTCACTGATCCTCCGCGGGCATTGCGGGACGGTGGTGGCTGCCAGCGTGCCAAGACGACCACCATCCCGCAAACGCGGGCGTGTCGGCTATGACGCGCCGAGCAGTCTCCATCTCGTCAGGTCGGCCACGGGCTCGTCGATGCTGCACGAGCCGAACGACCGGAACCAGCGCCGGATCCGGGCCGCCGCGGCCTCGTCGACCGACCGCAGCCTCTCGCCGACGGCATCGGTGTCGCGGTTCGCGAGTATGGCGGCCGCTGCATCGCGGTCGGCTCCGTCGAGCAGGGCACCGGTGGCCAATAGGACGTTGCCGAAGCCGTGTTGCTCGAATCCCGTGTCGTCGGCGGTGAGGCGTACCCCGTGATGCAGCCCGGCCGTGCACTTGAACGCGGTCTCGCGGTCGAGGGCGGCGTCGATCACCATGACGAGCTCGGACTCGCCCGGATGCGCCTCGGGCGACTCACCGCCGGTGCGGAACTTGAGCCGATGCCCGGCCTCGGCGACGGCATCGGCGGCGTTGAGCCAGCCGGCCGTCGGCTCCGATCCGGTCAGCCGCGGCAACTCCACGTAGGCGTCGACGTCGTCCGGCAGCGCCAGGTCGAGCACGGTGACGACGCGCGCGGCGTTGTGCGCCAGGTCCTCCTCGTCACGCAGCGCCGTCTCGACCGCGCGGACCTCGAGGTACGGGTCGTGCCCGGCCCAGGTCAGCGCCGGCTCGATGGCACCGGCGCCGCCGACGACGACCAGCGTCAGTGGCAGCGGTTGGCTCGGCGGCTGTGCCTCGAGGAGCCGGCTCAGATCCGGGAGAGCTCGATCGCTGCAGACGAACGGACCGACCACGAAGCCGTACGGGCGCGCCAGGTGCCAGGCATGCGCCGGGACCGCGTCGGCCAGGGCCGCGTTGCCCGGCGGGAAGATCGCCGCGTCGTCGACCAGACCGGCTACCAACGCGCGAGCCGCAGGGTCGGTTGACACGAGGCCGACCGTACCGGATCGTGGCACTGAACGAACACATGTGGTCGTTTATCGGACACGCTCGGCGACACCAATCCCACGGCTTTGAGGGCACACCATGGCGCATTACCTCCGCATCGGCGAGATCCCACCCAAGCGGCACACCCAGTGGCGGGTCGACTCCGGACCCCGAGCCGGACAACTGCACTACGAAGAGGTGATGGGGGAGGAGGGCTTCTCCTCCGACGCGTCGCTGCTCTATCACCTCGGCGTGCCGTCGGCGATCGTCGACTCAGAGGTCTGGGAGCTGCCGGATCTGCTGACGGCGGCGAACCATCCGCTGACGCCGCGGCACCTCAAGCTGCACGACCTGTTCAAGGACGGTGAGGAGGCCGACACCGATGCGGTCACCGGACGGCGCTTGGTGCTCGGCAACGGCGACGTCCGGATCTCGTACGTCGTCGCGGCGCGGACGTCCCCCTACTACCGCAATGCCGTCGGCGACGAGTGCGTGTTCATCGAGTCCGGATCCGGCGCGGTCGAGACCGTGTTCGGCGTGATCCCGTTCCGTACCGGCGACTACGTCATGATCCCGCGGGCGACGACGCATCGGTGGGTGCCGGACGGCCGGGTGCAGGCGTACGCGATCGAGGCCAACTCGCACATCGCGCCGCCGAAGCGCTACCTGTCGCGCTACGGCCAGTTCCTCGAGCACTCGCCCTACTGCGAGCGCGATCTGCATCCGCCGGCCGAGCCGTTCCTGGTCGAGGACGAGAACGTCCTGGTGCTCATCAAGCATCGGGGCAAGGGGCCGAGCGGGCTCGTCGGCACGGCGATGACCTACGCCACGCATCCGTTCGACGTCGTGGGCTGGGACGGCTGCCTGTACCCGTACACGTTCAACGTCTCGGACTTCGAGCCGATCACCGGCCGGGTGCACCAGCCGCCGCCGGTGCATCAGGTGTTCGAGGGCTACAACTTCGTGATCTGCAACTTCTGCCCCCGCAAGGTCGACTACCACCCGCTCGCGATCCCGGTGCCGTACTACCACTCGAATGTCGACTCCGACGAGGTCATGTTCTACGTCGACGGCGACTACGAGGCGCGCAAGGGGTCGGGCATCAACAAGGGGTCGATCTCGCTGCATCCCGGCGGGTACGCCCACGGGCCGCAGCCGAGTGCGATCGAGGGGGCGCTGGGCGCGGAGTACTTCGACGAGCTGGCCGTCATGGTCGACACCTTCCGGCCGCTGGAGCTCGGCGAGGGCGGCACCGCGGTCGACGACGGCGTCTACGCCTGGACCTGGGCCGGTCGCGGTCCCGAAGGACACCCCGGCCAGTTCTCCATCGGCTGACCCGGCTCGGCGGCATCCGCTCCACTGGCGGTAGCCAAATCCCGAAACACGCCGGCGTGTCTCGGGATTTGCCTACCCCCAGTGGGGCGGTCGCTCACGCGCGGGCGTCGCGGCGCCGGAGCAGGATGGCGATGGCGACGAGGGCGGCGGCGAACCAGAGGCCGAGTGCCGCGACGTGATTGCCGACGCCGTCGCCGTTGAGCCACGGCTCCCGGATGGCCGACGTGGCGTGCCAGAGGGGGAGTACGTCGGAGATGTCGGCCATCGGGCCGGACATGACGTCTCGTGGCGGACCGCCGCCGCCGAGCAGCCACATCGGCATGAACACCAGCAGACCGAGTGCCTGCGCGGCCCGGGCGGTCGGCACCAGGAGCCCGAGGACGACGCCGAGCGCGAGCATCGTGACGGTCCCGGCGGCGAACCCGGCGATGACGCCGCCGACGTTCTGGATCGCCGGGACGCCGTAGATCGGGGCGGCTGTTGCGACGACCAGACCGGCGGCGAGCACGATCAGCACCGCGGTCACGAGTGCCTGGGCGCCCACGACCCGGCTGGTCGGCACGCCGAACGCCGCGAACCGGCGCAGCACGTCGCGTTCGCGGTACGACGCCAGCATCACCGGCAGCCCGATCAGTGCCAGCGCGCCCATCGGGACGCCGATGTAACCCGCGATGTAGTAGTCGGTGCCGGATACGCCGGTCCCGCCCATGTCGTCCTCGTTGCCGAAGACACCGGCGAGCACGAGCATGAACAGCGGCGGGAAGGCGAACGCGAAGACCATGACGGCCCATTCGCGGGTGAGCAGCCGGGCCTCGGTGCAGGCCAGAGTCGGAAGGGCGCTCATCGGGAGCCTCCAGTGGTGAGCGAGACGAAGACGTCTTCGAGCGTGGGACGGACGACGGTGAAGTCGTCGGGAGTGATGTCGCGGCGAGCGAGCTCCGCCGCGACCGGGACGACAGCAGTGGGCTCGGCGACGATCTCGACCTGGCTGCCGTCGTGGGCGACCCGGCGTACGTCGGGGATCGCCTCGAGCCCGGTCAGGTCGGCCGAGCTCGCGTACGAGAACCGGACCCGGACCCCGTCGCCGACCCCTGCGATCAGGCCCTCGGGCGTGTCGCAGGCGGTGAGCCGGCCGTCGTGCAGCACGCCGACCCGGTCGCACAGTTGCTCGGCCTCGTCCATGTAGTGCGTGACGAGTACGACGGTGGTGCCCTGCTCGCGGACCCGGCGTACCAGGCGCCAGGTCTCGCGACGGGCGGCCGGGTCGAGCCCCTGGGTCAGCTCGTCGAGGAACACCACCTGCGGCTGGTTCACCAGCGCCAGTGCGACGAACAGCCGCTGCCGTTCGCCGCCGGACAGTGAGCCGAAGGCGCTGCGCTCCAGTCGGGCCAGATCCCAGGTGTCGCGGAGCTCTCGCCAGTCGACGACGTCGCCGGCCAGCCGGGCGAACAGTCGCAGTGCCTCGCCGACCCGGAGCCGCTCGGGCAGCGCCGACGACTGTAACTGGGCGCCGAGCACCTTGCGCAGCTTGGCGCGGTCGCGAACCGGGTCGAGCCCGAGGAGCTGGATCGTGCCCGCATCGCGACTGCGCAGGCCCTGGATGATCTCGACCGACGTGGTCTTGCCGACGCCGTTCGGACCGAGGATGCCGAAGATCTCTTGTGGGGCGACGGTGAAGGACAGGCCCCTGAGGACCTGGCGGTCGCCGTACGACTTGGTCAGACCCTCGACGGCGATCGCGGGCGCGGCCGTTGGGCCGTCGAGTGCCGCGGTCGGCGAGTCGGGGTCGTAGTGGCGGTGACGCTGTGGGGACTTCGTCGTGGTCGACATGGCTCGATGCTCACGCCGCGGGGGTGGTCGTCACATCGCCCTCGGGTCTGGACCTGACATTCAGACCGTGGGCTGACTCGGATTTGCGCACCTGTTGTGGGTCCGGAGCGCCGCGCACCAACAACAAGTGCGCAAAACCGAAGCGGGTCAGTCCTCGCCGGCCGTGACGAGACCGTGGTCGAAGGCGAAGACGATGGCGGCCGCGCGGTCGCGTACGTCGAGCTTGGCGAAGATGTTGCCGATGTGGGTCTTCACCGTCGCCTCACTGAGGTGGAGTCCGGCGGCGATCTCGGCATTGGTCGCGCCGCGCGCCATGCGTCGCAGCACGTCGCTCTCGCGCTCGGTGAGCTGGTCCAGCCGCTGTCGCTGCCATTCGCCACGCACGACGGTGTGGCGGTAGGCCTCGAGCACTCGGGGCGTCACCGCCCGGTCGAACCACGCGCCGCCGTTCGCGACCGACCTCGCCGCTGCGATCAGATCGGCTGCGCTGGCGTCCTTGAGTACGAACCCCGCAGCGCCGGCCTGGATGGCGCCCCACAGCACCTCGTCCTCGTCGAACGTGGTGAGTACGAGAACCGGTGGCGGCTCGTCGAGCTCGGCCAGTCGCCGGGTCGCCTCGAGACCGTCGACACGTGGCATCCGGATGTCCATCAGCACGACGTCAGGTCGGGTCGCCTCGATCGCGGCCACCGCCTCGTCGCCGTCGGAGCATTCGGCAACGACCTCGAATCCGTCGTCCGGGCCGAGGATGCGGGCGACACCGGCTCGTACGATCGCCTGGTCGTCGACCAGCACCACCCGGATCATCGGTCCGCCCTCGTCACGCTGCAGTGCACGGTCCAGCCGTTCGCCGACGGCCCCGCGTTGAACTCGCCACCCACGACATCGGCCCGCTCCCGCATGCCCTGGAGGCCGAAGTGCGGCGCGCCGTCGGGAGCCGGCGCCACCGCACCGACGCTGTCGATCTCGAGGGTGACGGCCTCGTCGGTGACGATGGTCCGGACCACGGTGCGCGCGTGCGGCGCATGTCGACTCGCGTTGGCCAGCGCCTCCTGCGCGATCCGGTGCAGGGTCAGTCCGATCGCGGAGTCGACCGTCTCGAGTCTCCCCTCGGCGTGGTACTCGACTTCGAGCCCGCGCTCCCGCGCCGCGTCGACCAGGCTGCCGAGCTGGGTGAGCTTGGGCAGCGGCGCGTCGAGGCCGCTGTCTCCCTCGCTCTCGGTGCGGAGCAGGGCCACGGTGCGCCGGAGCTCCTGCATGCTCTGCCGTCCGACGTCCTCGGCGGTCTCGAGTGCCTGGTCGGCGGCCGTCGGGTCGCGGGTGAGCACGTGTCGGGCGCCGGTCACGTGCACCATCATGGCGGCGAGCCCGTGGCCGACGAGATCGTGCACGTCACGGGCGATCCGGCGCCGCTCCTCCTGCAACGTGGCCTGGGCCAGCTCGACCCGGGCCTGTTCGAGCTCCAGGGTCAGATCCTGCTGCCGGCGCAGCGCCCAGCCGATCGCGATCGAGAACAGGATCGCGATGGTCCAGATCGCCCAGTTGTACTCGTCGCCGCGCTGGCTGTTGATCACGAGCGGAGTCACGACCATGGCGGCCAGGGAGACGATGCTGACGACTCCAGGCGGCTCCCACCGGGTGACCACCATCGCGAGCAGGCACACCATGAACGTGGCCGGCTCCAGCTCCGGGTCGAGCTCGGCGAGGATCACCGCGATGAGTACGCCGGGGGTCAGGATCCAGATCGGGATGTCCCACCTGGCCCATGCGGCGAACAGGGCGACGGCTCCGAGCAGCACTAGCGGCTGCCACCAGTCGGCCGGCTCGGTGAGGACGGCGAGACCGACGACCACCAGCGCGAAGATCGGGATGACCACGCGGACCAGGTCGGGACGGGGCCGCGGCGACGCGATGGGGATCCCGCGGTCGGGCAGCTCCGCGTCGCGCCGCGTCTGGTCGGCCATGCCCGGACAGTACTGCGCCGGACCGCGATCCGACTCCACCTGCGGACCGAGCCGCCGACTCACCCCGTGGACGGATGCCCTGCTCCACTGGCGGTAGCCAAATCCCGAAACACGCCGGCGTGTCTCGGGATTTGCCTACCCCCAGTGGAGCGGCAGCTCAGACGACGCGGACGTCCACGCCGACGGCACCCAGTGCTGTCATGGCGTCGGCGTCGGCGGAGTCGTCGGTGACGACCCCGTCGATCGACTCGGCCAGGCAGATCCGGGCGGCAGCGGTCCGACTCAGCTTGTCGCCGGTAGCGACGACCACGACGCGGCGCGATCGTTGCACCATCTCGGCGTTGATGCCCGCCTCTCCCAAGTGGCGGCACATCGCTCCGTCGGCGGCGGTGAGGGCATCGACGCCGAGCAGCAGCAGGTCCATGCGCAGGTCGGCCAGGAACCGTGACGCGAATGGGCCGTGCAGTTCGTACGACTCGCGCCGGGCGACGCCGCCGATGCAGATGGTCCGAAGGTGCGGCCGGAGCACGAGCTCGGTGGCGATGTTGAGTGCGTTGGTGACGATGGTGACC
>DATFRX010000189.1:0-13531 GCA_035262905.1 Nocardioidaceae bacterium | reverse complement strand
GGCCAGCCGGTCGGCGGCGTCGACCAGCCGCTCGCCGAGACTGGCCAGGTTGATCCGGGCCCGAAGGTCGCCGATCAGCGTCTCTCCCACCTCTTCGGTGGTCTCGACGATCCGCTGCTCGACGCGACCGGTGCTCGTGATCAGCACGACGAGCAGCCGAGTGGGCGCCAGCGACACGAGTTCGACATGGCGCACCGTCGAGCGGGTGAGCGAGGGGTACTGCACGACCGCGACCTGGCGGGTCAGCTGGGCCAGCATGCGTACGCTGCGCTGGACCACGTCCTCAAGATCGACCGCTCCGTCCAGGAACGTCGTGATCGCACGTCGCTCGGGGCCGGACAGCGGGCGGACCGTGGCCAGCCGGTCGACGAACAACCGGTAGCCCTTGTCGGTCGGGATCCGGCCGGCGCTGGTGTGCGGCTGGGCGATGAAGCCCTCCTCCTCCAGCGCGGCCATGTCGTTGCGCACCGTGGCGGGCGAGACGGCGAGGTTGTGCCGCTCGACCAGGGTCTTGGACCCGACCGGCTCCTGAGTGGCGACGTAGTCCTCGACGATCGCCCGCAAGACCTCAAGCCTGCGTTCTTCGAGCACGTGCACCTCCCTCGCTTGGCACTCTCGCCCGATGAGTGCCAGTCTACGGGAGATGGGCACATCGGACGGTTACGAAGCCTGGCACGAAGTCGCCGCGGGCTGCTACGTACGCCGCTACGAATCCTTCGACCTGTCGTGCGGGGCGATCGTCGGCGGCGAGGGCGTGCTGGTCGTCGACACCCGGGAGTCGCTGGTCCGGGGACAGGAGCTGGCGGCCGCTGTGCGTGAGCTGTCGGCGCTCCCGATCCGAGCCGTCGTCAACACCCACGTCCATTTCGACCACACCTTCGGCAATGGGGCATTTCCTAACACACCGATCGTCGCCCACGAGTCGGTGCCGATCGCGCTGCCGGCCGACGAGGAGTGGCACAAAACGCGCTATGCCGCTGACCCGGACAATCCGCTCAGCAAGGAGATCCTCGCCACCGAGGTGGTCGCGCCGACCGAGACGTTCTCGTCGGTCTGGACCGCTGACCTGGGCGATCGCTTCGTCGAGCTCGCGTACCCCGGTCGCGGCCACACCGACGGCGACATCGTCGTACGGGTGCCGGAGGTCGACGTGGTGTACGCCGGCGACCTGGTCGAGTCGAGCGCACCGCCGACGTACGGGCCCGACAGCTTCCCACTCGACTGGCCCTCTACGCTCGACATCGTCGTCGGACTGCTGACCCCGTCGAGTGTTGTCGTGCCGGGGCACGGCCCGGTCGTCGATCGCGACTTCGTCCAGAACCAGCGGGGCGACATCGTCGACGTGGCCGAGCAGATCCGGCAGCAGGCCGCGACCGGCGTCCCGGTCGACGACGCCCTGGCCCGCGGCAGCTGGCCGTTCGATCCCGATCGGCTCCACGACGCGGTCCGCCGGGGCTACGCCGCCCTCGCCCGCTGACACCGCCCCACCCGCCCGCGCCCCCACTGGCGGTAGCCAAATCGCGAAACACGCCGGCGTGTTTCGCGATTTGGCTACCCTCAGGGGAAACAGATCGCAAAGAAACCTTTGCAAAGAAGTCTTTGCAGTCGTACGGTGTGGGCATGGCCGAGTCGACGTCGCCCCGCCAGAGCGCCATCACACCGAGTCCGGTCGCACTCCGCGCCCTCGCCCATCCGGTTCGGCTCCGGCTGCTCGGCCTGCTGCGGGTCGACGGCCCGTCCACGGCGACCCGGCTGGCCGAGCGGTTGGGTCTCAACTCCGGAGCGACCAGCTACCACCTGCGGCAGCTCGCCCACCACGGCTTCGTCGTCGAGGACACCGAGCGCGGCAACAGCCGGGACCGCTGGTGGCGGGCCGCGCACCAGTCGACCCACACCCGCGACGGGAGTGACGTCGCGAGCCGCGATGCGGTCGACGCGATGATCCAGGCCGGCGTCGTCGTACAGACCGAGTTGATCCAGCGCGCTGTCGAGGAGCGCCAGCTGCTGCCGGCGAAGTGGCGCCCGACCACGGCCCACAGCGACTGGGTCCTCGACCTGACCCCAGAACGGGCCGGCGAGCTCAAGCAGCGGCTGAAGGACGTCATCGACGAGTACGTCACCGACGAGCCGGGCGACGGCACCGGCCAGGTGATGCTGCAGCTGCACCTGTTCCCACGCCCCGGAGGTGTCGCGGGAGCAGGGTCGTGACCCGCCGGCCGCTGTACGGCTGGCTCGCCGCCGAGGTCGTCTCGCTGTGCGGCACCCGGCTCTCGATGGTGGCGCTCCCCTGGTTCGTCCTTGTCACGACCGGCAGCGCCACCCAGACCGGGCTCGTGGCCTTCGCCGAGATGGGTCCATACGTCGCCGCCAAGGCGCTGGCCGGACCGCACATCGACCGGATCGGCGCCCGGCGGATCTCGGTACTGGCCGACTTCGGCAGCACAGTCGTCGTCGCGATCATCCCGCTGCTCCACATGGCGGGCGCCCTGCGCTACGACATCCTGCTCGGCCTGGTCGCGGTTGCCGGACTGCTGCGGGGCCCGGGCGACGGCGCCAAGGCGGCCCTCGTACCCGACATCGTCGATGCCGCCGGCGTCCCCACCGAGCGGGTCACCGGCCTGCACAGCGCCTCCGAGCGGTTCGCCAGCATGGCCGGAGCCGCGCTGGCCGGCGTCATCGTCATCGCGGTCGGTCCGGCGAACGCCCTGCTCGTCGACGCCGCCAGCTTCGCGGTCTCCGGCTTGCTGATCGCGGCGACCGCGACCCGACGGGTGCACCACGAGGCCGAGGACGACGACGGCACGTACGTCGAGCGCCTCCGCTCCGGATGGGATTTCCTCCGGCGCGATCCCGTCCTCGTCGCGATCACGATCATGGTGGCGATCACCAATCTGATCGACCAGGCGTACACGGTCGTCCTGCTGCCGTTCTGGGTGCACGACAACGGCTTCGGAGCCGGCACCCTCGCGCTGCTATTCGCCGCCTGGGCGGCGGCGTCGACGGCTGGAGCCGTCGTGGCGGCCTGGCTCGGCGAGCGGATGCCACGGTTCAGCACCTACGTCATCGCGTTCGCGATCGCGGGAGCGCCTCGGTTCATCGTGGTCGCCCTCGACGCGCCACTCTCGGTGATCCTGGCCGTCGGGCTGGCCGGCGGATTCGCGGCCGGCTTCCTCAACCCGATCCTGGGCGCCGTGATCTACGAACGCATTCCGCGCCATCTGATGGGTCGCGTGACAGCGCTCAACAACTCGCTGTGCTGGTCGCTCATCCCGTTCGGCGGCATCGTCGGCGGCGTGGCGATCGCGGTCTTCGGCATTTCGCCGGCGTTGCTGATCCTCGGCCTCGCGTACTTCGGGGCCACCATGCTGCCGGTGATCCGGCCGGAGTGGCGCGACATCGACAAGGGGCGCGGGCCGTCAGGGCACCAGGGCGCGGACGACCGTGTCGGCGAGCAGTCGGCCCCGCCGGGTGAGGACCAGCCGGTCGGCACCCGGCTCGACGAGCCCGTCGGCGACCAGGTCAGGTAGCGCCCGTCGCCCGTCTCGCTCGAGCAGGTCCGGGTCGAGCCCGTCGGCCAGCCGGCTCTCGAGGAGCACCCGCTCGAGCCGCCTGGTCTCTGGCTCGAGCAGCTCCCTCGCATGGGCCGGGCTGATCCCGGACGCCAACCGGTCGGCGTAGGCCGCCGGATGCTTGACGTTCCACCACCGCACGCCGCCGACGTGGGAGTGCGCTCCGGGCCCGAACCCCCACCAGTGCCCCGCGGTCCAGTACAGCCGGTTGTGCACGCAGCGAGCGCCCGGATCGCGGGCCCAGTTGGAGATCTCGTACCAGTCGTAGCCGGCGGCGCCGAGCAGCTCGTCGGCTAGTGCGTACTTGTCGGCCAGGTCGTCGTCGTCAGGTGCCGGCAGCTCGCCACGGCGTACCCGGCGCTCCAGGGCCGTGCCCGGCTCGACGACCAGCGCGTACGCCGAGACATGGTCGGGCTCCATGGCGAGCGCAGCCTCGAGGCTCGACCGCCACTGCGCCGTCGTCTCCCCCGGCGTCCCGTAGATCAGGTCCAGGCTGACCTGGTCGAAGCCGGCCGCCCGGGCCGCCGCCACCACCTGCGGCACCCGATCCGGGTCGTGCGTCCGGTCGAGGGTGGCGAGCACCGCGGGGTCGGCCGACTGCATGCCGAACGAGATCCGGTTGACGCCGCCGGCCCGCAACTCGGCGAGCTGGGCGGGATCGACGCTGTCCGGGTTGGCCTCCGTGGTCACCTCGGCATCGGGCGCCAGGCCCCACTGATCGGCGATCGCTGCGACCAGGCCGGTCAGGTCGGTCGCCGGGAGCAGGGTCGGGGTGCCGCCGCCGAAGAACACCGACGACACCGGCGGCGGCGACCCGAGCACGCCGGCGGCCAGGTCCAGCTCGCGTCGCACGGCGCCGGCGTACGAGGCCCGCGAGGCTCCGGGCGTCGTGCCCAGCTCGGACGCCGTGTACGTGTTGAAGTCGCAGTAGCCGCATCGGACGGTGCAGAACGGGACGTGGACGTAGACGCCGAACGGCTGCGTGGGCAGCTCGGCGAGCGCGTCCGCCGGCAGCCGACCGTCGGGCGGAGCCGGCTCCCCGGACGGCAACGTCGAAGGCACTCCTCGATTGTGTCAGCCGTAGAGCTGGTCCAGCCGATCCCGGTAGTTCACCTCGACGACCCGGCGCTTGAGCTTGAGGCTCGGCGTGAGCTCGCCCGACTCGATCGTGAGGTCGTGCTCCAGGATGATGAACTTCTTGATCGTCTCCCAGCGGTTCAGCCGGTCGTTGAGCCGATCGACGTACGTCTCGATCTCGGCATGCATCGCATCGGACGTGACGACGTCGGAGTAGGCGGCGCCGGCCATGTCGTGGTGCGCCGCCCAGTCGGTCACGGCGTCGGGGTCCAGCGTGATCAGCGCGGAGCAGAAGTTGCGCTCACTGCCGTGCACCACCATCTGACTCGCCAACGGGCACAGCGCCTTGAACAACGCCTCGATGTTGGACGGCGCGACGTACTTGCCACCGGAGGTCTTGAACAGATCCTTCTTGCGGTCGGTGATCCGAAGGAACCCGTCCTCGTCGACCTCGCCGATGTCGCCGGTCGCCAGCCAGCCGTCGCCGACCAGGGTCGCCGCGGTCTCCTCCTCCATGTGGTGATAGCCGTCCATCACCCCCGGACCCTTGATAAGGATCTCCCCGTCCTCGGCGATCCGGACCTCGGTGCCGGGGAACGGCGGGCCGACCGTGCCGAACTTGAAGTGGTTCGGCCGGTTGACGAACGTCCCCGCCGACGTCTCGGTCAGGCCGTAGCCCTCGAGAATCACCACACCTGCGGCGTGGAACCACTCGGCCACGTCGCGAGACAGCGCCGCCGAGCCGGAGATGAAGAACCGGACCCGGCCGCCGAACCGCTCCCGGATCTTCGAGAACACCAACTTGTCGGCGACCCGGTGCTTGAGCGCGAGCGTGCTGGGCACCGGCTTGCCGGCCAGCTTCAGCTTCGACACCTCGGCTCCGACGCCGCAGGCCCAGTCGAAGATCTTGGCCTTCGCGGCACCCTCACTGTGGGCCATCGTGACGATCCGGCCGTACGCCTTCTCGAAGATCCGCGGCGCCGCGCCCATGAACGTCGGGCGCACGACTGCCAGGTTGTCCACGATCTTGTCGACCCGGCCGTCGACGGCGGTGACGAAGCCGACCTGCAACTGCGTCGTGAGCAGCACCTTGCCGAACGAGTGCGACATCGGCAGCCACAGGAACTGCACGTCGTCGATGTTCAGAATGCCCTGCGCGCCGACAGCAGCGCCCTCGTAGGTCCAGCCGGAGTGGCGAAGCCGCACACCCTTCGGACGGCCGGTGGTGCCCGACGTGTAGATGAGCGTGGCGAGCGACTCGGGGTCGATCGCGGCCACCCGCTGGTCCACGACGTCCGGCTGATCCGCGATCAGCTCGGTGCCGAGACGCTCCAGCTCCTCGATGCCGATCACCCAGGGGTGGTCGCCGTCGTCGGGCGTGCCGTCGAAGGTGATGACCTTGTGCAGCTCCGGCAGGTCGTCGCGATGCTCGCGGATCTTGGCGATCTGGGTGTCGTCCTCGGCGAAGACGATCTGGCTCTGCGAGTCGGCCAGGATGTAGCCCACGTCGTCGGCGATCGACGACGGATAGACAGTGGTGGTCGCCGCGCCGGCGCACATGATCGCGAGATCGGCGACGATCCACTCGTAGCGGGTGCCGGCCGCGATCGCGACCCGCTGCTCCGACTCGACGCCGAGTGCGATCAGTCCGGCGGCCCAGCGCTTGACCTGGTCGCCGGTCTGCCGCCAGGTCCGCGACTCCCACGTGTCGCCGACCGGGAACCGGTACGCCTGGTGGTCCGGCGTCTCGCGGACGCGCGCGAGGAACATCTCGGCGACGTTCGCGGCCCGGTTCTCCACGATCGTGATGTCGTCGGCCACGGTCGCGGCACTGGTCACAGGTTGGGTCATGGGGTTCCTCGCGGAGCAGACGGCGTTTGTTGGGTTAGACCGTAGAGCACGCCGCGGGCCGGCAACAGAGCGTGAACGCCCCCGGTCAGTCGGCGACGGCGGCCGGCACCATGAACCGGCTCCTGGTCCGCTGCGCCCACGCCACGGCCGGCACCAGCAGCACGCCCAGTGCCACGAAGATGCCGCCGAGGATCCACCACCCGACGGCGCCGTGCTTGATCGGCAGCAGCGTGATCACGGTCGGGGCGATCATCGCCGACAGCGAGAAGCCGGTGCTCGCCAGCCCTTGGTACTGCCCCTGGGCGTTGTTGGGTGCCAGTTCCTGGCTCAGGCAGAACTGTCCGGCGGCCTGCAGCAGCTCACCGATGACGTGCACCACACCGGCCGCCACCAGACAGCCGATGGCCCAGCCGGTCGGGCGTCCGGCGCTGGCGGCAAACAGCACACAGGCCAGCCAGAACACGATCCCGGACAGCGAGATCACCCGGGCCGCCACGGCGACCGTCTCGACGCGTCGGCTGACCCCGACCTGGAACAGCACGACGACCACGGTGTTGATCACGAACAGCAGGGAGACGGTCCAGGTCGGGGCCGACGTGTAGTTGTCGACCCAGAGCGGCACGCCGACGTCGAGGATGGAGTACTGCACCGCCATCGCCGCCATCAGCGCGGTCATCACGACGTACGGCAGGTCCCTGAAGACCTGGGAGAGCGGCGCTCCGTCCTCGGCCGGAACGGCGTCGACGTGGGGGTAGTAGCGCAGGACCAGCGCCGCCGAGGCGTAGCTCAACCCGTTGATCACGATGACGGTGACGTAGGCGGCCTTGGTGTCCGCGATCAGAGCCAGGGCGGCGGCGCCACCGCCGAGCGCGAGGCCGATGTTGGTCACCGAGCGCAGATAGGCCCGGGTCCGGATCCGCTCGGGACCGGTCGAGGTGGACGCGATCAGCCCGGCACGCACGGCCGCCGAGCCGCGGTCGAAGATCGCCAGCAGGCTGGCCTGGAGGACGAACTGCCAGTAAGTCTCGACGAAGGCGGCCGCCGCGGCCGCGAGGGCTCCGAGCAACAGCAGCACGATGATCAGCTCGCGACCACCGATCCGGTCGCCGAGATGTCCCATCGGGACCCCGGACAGCAGTCCGAACAGGCCCGCGATCGACAGTCCGACGCCGACCTGGGTGGGGCTGAGGCCGACGATTCGCGTGAAGTAGAGGACGGCGACGACGATGTAGATGCCGCTGCCGGCGACGTTGACCAGCGTCGCCAGCGCCATCACGCGGGCGGCCCGCGTCTCGGGCAGCAGACGCTGGGCTAATGAGGGCGACTCCGTCATCGACGCATCACCACGGGTCGTGATGACCCGGGGCGGTCAGCCTCCGAGGCGGAGCGACTCACTCACCCTCCCCAAAGTTGTCGGCCGCACGAGGATCGGCCCATAACGGCACGCGTCGAGGACATTACCTTCCGTTGCCGACGGGTGCCATGCCGGGCTGACATGTCAGCTGTATGTGCCGCTATAGGATCACATACCCAGGACATGATTTGTATCAAGTGTCGGAATTATCTGTGGACAACGCGGCGATGAACGCTTCCTGGGGCACTTCGACGCGGCCCACCATCTTCATCCGCTTCTTGCCCTCTTTCTGCTTCTCGAGGAGCTTGCGTTTGCGGGTGATGTCGCCGCCGTAGCACTTGGCCAGCACGTCCTTGCGCAGCGCTCGTACTGTCTCACGGGCGATGATGCGCGAGCCGATGGTGGCCTGGATCGGGACCTCGAACTGCTGACGCGGGATCAGCTTCTTGAGCTTCAGGGCCAGTGCCACGCCGTACTCGTACGACGAGTCCCGATGGACGATTGCGCTGAACGCGTCGACCGGATCCCCGTGCAGCAGGATGTCGACCTTGACCAGGTCGGCCACCTGGTCGCCGGTCGGCTCATAGTCGAGGCTGCCGTAGCCCCGGGTCCGCGACTTCAGGGCGTCGAAGAAGTCGAAGACGATCTCGGCCAGCGGCATGAGGTAGCGCAGCTCGACCCGGTCCTCGGACAGGTAGTCCATGCCCTGCAGCGCGCCGCGCCGGCCCTGGCAGAGCTCCATGATCGTGCCGATGTAGTCGCTCGGCGTCAGGATCGTCGCTCGGACGACCGGCTCGTGCACCTCGGCGACCTTGCCCTCGGGGAACTCGCTCGGGTTGGTCACCGTGTGCTCGGTCTCGTCCTCCATGACGACCCGGTAGACCACGTTCGGTGCGGTCGAGATCAGGTCGAGGTCGAACTCCCGCTCGAGTCGCTCCCGGACGATCTCCATGTGCAGCAGGCCGAGGAACCCGCAGCGGAAGCCGAAGCCGAGCGCCCCGGACGTCTCCGGCTCGAAGGTCAGTGCCGCATCGTTGAGCTGCAGCTTGTCGAGCGCCTCGCGCAGGTCGGGGTAGTCGTCGCCGTCGATCGGATAGAGCCCGGCGAACACCATCGGGTTCGGGTGCCGATAGCCGCTGAGCGGCTCGGTCGCGCCCTTCGTCGCCGCCGTGACGGTGTCGCCGACCCGCGACTGGCGTACTTCCTTCACGCCGGTGATGAGGTAGCCCACCTCGCCGACGCCGATCTGGTCCGCCTTGGTCGGCTCCGGAGAGATCACACCGACCTCGAGCATCTCGTGGACCGCTCCGGTCGACATCATCGTGATCCGGTCGCGATGGGTCAGCTTGCCGTCGACGACCCGGACGTAGGTGACGACACCGCGATAGGTGTCGTAGATCGAGTCGAAGATGAGCGCCCGTGGCGGTGCGTCGGCGACACCGGACGGCGGCGGTATCTGCTCGACGATCTCGGCCAGCAGCTCGTCGACGCCCTCCCCCGTCTTGGCCGACACCTGCAGTACGTCGGACACGTCGCAGCCGATGATGTGGGCGATCTCGGCGGCGTAGCGGTCCGGCTGCGCGCTCGGCAGGTCGATCTTGTTGAGCACCGGGATCACGTGGAGATCGGCGTCGACCGCGAGGTAGAGATTTGCCAGCGTCTGCGCCTCGATCCCCTGCGCCGCGTCGACCAGCAGTACGGCGCCCTCACACGCGGCCAGGCTGCGGCTGACCTCGTACGAGAAGTCGACGTGGCCGGGGGTGTCGATCAGGTTCAGGATGTACGACGGGCCGTCGGAGTCCGGCGTGAACGGCAGTCGCACCGCCTGGCTCTTGATCGTGATGCCCCGCTCGCGCTCGATGTCCATCCGGTCGAGGTACTGCGCTCGCATGGTCCGCTCGTCGAGCACGCCGGTCCGCTGCAGCATCCGGTCCGCCAGCGTCGACTTGCCGTGGTCGATGTGGGCGATGATGCAGAAGTTGCGGATGACCGACGGGTCGGTCGAACCGGGACGAGGAGCGGACACGTAGAAATCCTCGCATGACAGCCGCCCGACCGAGAGATGCTGGTGCCATCGATCCGAGAGGAGAGGCCGACAGGTGAGTACGACAGACACCGGAGATCGCCGCGTCCAGTTCGACTTCGAGATCGACTTCGCCAACGGCGGCGGCATCCAGGGACAGGGATTCCGGCTCGACATCGACGGCGACAACATCTCCGACGCGGCGCTCGCCGACTACATCGTCCGCGATCTCCGGCTGCTCATGGTCAGCGAGGCCCGGATCCGCAACAAGGTGGTCTTCCACGAACGCCACAAGCGGGCACCTGCCCAGCCCACGATCATCGGATCGGGCGCCGAGCGCCGGCACATCGACCTCAGCCACACCGTCGAGGACGGCATGACCACGTACCCGGGTCTGCCGGCGCCCGTGATCGGCGACTTCATGAGCCGCGAGGACAGTCGCGACCACTACGCACCCGGCACCGAGCTGCAGATCGGGTCGATCCAGCTCTGCGCCAACACCGGCACCTACGTCGACAGTCCGTTCCACCGCTACGCCGACGGCACCGACCTGGCCGGGCTGCCGCTCGATCGGCTGGCCGATCTCGATGCGGTCGTCGTCAACGTCACGGGCAACCAGGGCCGCTCCGTCATCCGCCAGCAGCTGCTGCCGTACGAGTTCAAGGGTCGGGCGGTGCTCGTCCACACCGGCTGGGACCGGCACTGGGGCACCGAGGCGTACTTCCAGCAGCACCCGTTCCTGGCCGCCGACGCGGCGACCCTCCTCGTCGAGTCCGGCGCCGCGCTCGTCGGCATCGACTCGCTGAACATCGACGACAACAGCACCGGGGAGCGGCCGGTCCACACCACGCTGCTCGAGGCCGGGATCCCGATCTGTGAGCACCTGACCAACCTGGATCAGCTGCCTGCGCTGGGGTGTCGATTCAGCGCCGTCCCGGTCAAGGTCCGTGGCATGGGGTCGTTCCCGGTCCGCGCCTACGCGTCCGTCAGGTGACCCGTGTCGTCTCAACCGCCCGGGCCCCGGCTGCCGATGCTGGTCCAGACCTACCTGTTCGGGAGCCAACGGCACCGATGGCTGCCAGCGTTGCGCCGGCGGTACGGCGATGTCTTCCAGATCCGGATCGCACCGAAGCGCCGGCGGCTCGTCCTGATCGCCCGGCCCGACGTCATCCGTGACGTGTTCGCCGGCCCGGCGACGACGTACCACGCCGGCGAGAGCAACACGATCCTCGAACCGCTGATGGGATCGCAGTCCCTCCTGATGCTCGACGAGGACGACCACCTCGCGGCCCGACGGCAGCTGATGCCGGCGTTCAGCGGTGCCGCGCTGCGTGGCTATCGGGACCTGGTCGCCGAGATCATGCGGGAGCAGACCGCCGGCTGGCCGTCCGGAGAGCCGGTCTCGCTGCATCCGCGGTTCCAGACCGTCACGCTCGAGGTCATCATGAGGGTGGTGTTCGGCGTGACCGACCAGGACCGGCTCGCCAGACTCCGGCCGCTCGTCGAGCGGATCGTCGCCGTGAACGCCCTCATCATGCTGGCCGGCTATTACCCCAGGCTGCGCCGGTACGGACCGTGGCGACGCCATCTCGAGATCCAGCAGCGCCTCGACGATCTGCTCTACGCCGAGATCGCCGATCGGCGTCGCACCGACGACATCGAGGATCGCCGGGACGTACTCTCGCGGCTCCTCGCGACGCCGGACGGCTCGTGGACCGACGAACAGCTGCGCGACAACCTGATCACCCTGCTCCTCGCCGGGCACGAGACCACGGCGACGGCACTGGCCTGGGCGCTGCACGAGCTGGCCCGGAATCCGCAGGCGCAGTCAGCGGCTCGTCGAGCGGCCGATGCCGGGGAGGGCGACTACCTCACCGCGGTCGCCAAGGAGACGCTCCGGCTGCACACAGTGATCTACGAGACCGGGCGCCTGCTGACCAAGCCCACCACGGTCGCGGGTTACGACCTGCCCGCCGGGGTCTCGGTGATGCCAGCGATCGGTCTGGTCCATGGCGATCCGCGTGAGCACCCCAGTCCGGAGCGGTTCCGGCCGGAGCGGTTCCTGGGCGACGATCCGCCCTCGAGCCAGACCTGGCTGCCGTTCGGCGGCGGCACCCGGCGATGCCTGGGAGCGGGCTTCTCGCTCATGGAGTCGGAGGTCGTCCTCCGCGAACTGCTGACCCGGTTCGAGGTACGCCCAGCAGACCCGCGGGCCGAGGCGACGATCGCCCGCAACATCACGCTGGCACCGGCCGACGGGGCGCGGGTGATCCTGGCCCGTCGCTGAACGGCCGGCTAGGGCGCCGTACGCACGATGATGTCGACCGCCTCGCGGATCCGGTCGGCATGCGTGCGATGGCACAACACGCACAGCCGCAGCACGAAGCGGTCGTCCACCCGCGTGCTCGACAAGAAGATCCGCCCACTGGCGTTGATCCGGCGCAGCCACTCCTGCTGGGCCGCCTCGTCGCCGTCACGCAGGCTGAAGACCGCGACGGTCAGGTCGGGCCGCCAGGCGACGTCGATCCGGGGATCGGCCGACAGCGTCTCGTAGGCCTCGGCTGCCAGGTCCAGCTTCTCGTCCAGCGCCTGACGGAACGCCGCGACGCCATGCAGGTGCAACGGCAGCCACAGCCGCAGGCCGCGGAAGTCGCGAGTCAGCTCCGGACCCAGATCGGCGTAGTCCGGGAGCTGCTCGTCGTCGCTCAGGTCCTGGAGGTACTGCCCTCGACTGGCGAACGGCGCTCGCAATGTCGCCTCGTCACGCACCAGCACCACGCCGGTGCCGTACGGCAGAAACATGCCCTTGTGCGGGTCGAGCACGATCGAGTCGGCGGTCTCGATCCCGGTCAGCCGCTCGCGACCCCGCTTGGTGAGCTGGAAGAACCCGCCGTACGCGCCGTCGACGTGGAACCACAGTCCCTCGCGCCGGGCGAGCGCACTCATGGCGGTCAGGTTGTCGACCGCGCCGGTGTCGGTCGTACCGGCTGTGCCGACGAGGGCGAAGGGGCGCCGCCGGCCAGCTCGGTCGGCCGCGATCAGCCGAGCCGCGTCATCGAGGTCCATCCGCCGGTCGGTCGTGCTGGCGACAGTCCGGATCTGGCCGTCGCGGAAGCCCGCGATCAGCGCCGCCTTCGCCACGCACCGGTGGGTGTGCTCGGTGACGTAGAGCGTGCCGTCGCCGAACTCGTCGCCGAGCCGGTCGTGCCGGGCCGCGACCAGGGCGGCCAGCGTGGCGAGCGAGCCGCCGGTGGTCACCAGTCCGCTCGCGCCGCCCGGCAGGCCGAAGACGCCGCACAGCCAGCGCAGCACACCGTGCTCGATCGCGACCGGACCCGGCGAGAGGGCCGAGACACCCGTGTAGCGATTGAACGACTGGGCGAGCAGTTCGGCGAGCGCCGCCGCGAAGAGTCCGCCGCCGGGGATGTAGGCGAGGTAGCTCGGTCCAGCCGTCTCGACGGCATGGGCCGCGGCCCGTCGCCACTGGTCGAGCAGCCCGGCGAAGGCCTTCGGCTCGTCGGCCGGCGGCGCCAGCAGCTCGGAGCGCAGCGGATCGACCAGGTCCGGCCCGACCGACGGCGCCCGCGGCAGTCCTTCGACGAAGTCGACTACGGCGGTCGCAGTCTGCTCCAGCATCGCGACCATCTCGTCGCGACC
>DATFRX010000188.1:0-2376 GCA_035262905.1 Nocardioidaceae bacterium | reverse complement strand
CGACCGGTTCCGGGCCACCTGGAATGACGAGCAGGGCAAAGAGCAGTCAGCCGTCATGGGCAGCGAGCGCGAGGCGGTTGCCGAGGTGGTGCGTAAGGGTGCCGGGGGACTGCGGTTCCATGACCTGCGCCACTCGTACGCGACGTGGCTGGTCTACGACGGGGTGCCGATCAACGACGCTCAACGGCTGCTCGGACACTCCCGGCCGTCGACCACCCTCGACCTCTACACCCACTATCAGCGCGAGCTAGATCCCCGCGTCGGCGAGCTGTTCACTGACTTTTCGCTGACTGAGGTCCAAGCCAACGATCCCGAGGACGACTCGGACGTTGGCGGCGATGCTGGTTGACCTGCGGGTTTGCGTGGTCGGGCTGACAGGATTTGAACCTGCGACCCCTTCGTCCCGAACGAAGTGCGCTACCAAGCTGCGCTACAGCCCGTGGGTGCTTTGCGAAAGCCTGGCGAGTGTATCGAAGCGGGATGGTCCGACCCAACTCGGTTCAGGGAGTGGGCCGCTCGCCCGGCGCCGGCTCGGCTGCCGTCAGGGTCACGAGGGTCGCCTCGGGGCGGCAGGCGAATCGGATCGGCGCGAACGGGGACGTGCCGAGGCCGGCCGAGACGTGCAGCCAGGATGGCCGATTGGACCCGACCTGGTGCTGGCTCAGGCCACGGGCGCGTTTGCGGTCCAGGTCGCAGTTGGTCACCAGGGCGCCGTATCCGGGCACGCGGAGCTGTCCGCCGTGCGTGTGACCGGCGAAGATCACCTGGTAGCCGTCGCGGTTCCACTGGTCGAGGACGCGCAGGTACGGCGCGTGGGCGACTCCGATGGTGAGGTTGGCGGTACGGTCGGCCGGACCCTGGACGGAGGGGAGGTCGTCGTACTTCAGATGCGGGTCGTCGACGCCGACGAATGCCAGTCGTTGTCCGCGTACGACGAGCTCGCCACGCCGGTTGGTCAGGTCGACCCAGCCACGCTCGACGAACTCGTCGCGCAGCTCGCGCCACGGCAGCTTGTCGCCGAAGCGCTTCTCGGTGCGCTTGGGCCGGAAGTAGCGCAACGGGTTCTTGGCGATCGGTGCGAAGTAGTCGTTGGAGCCGAAGACGAAGACGCCGGGCAGGTCGAGCAGCTCCCCGTATGACCGCAGTACGACCGGCACCGAGTCGTGGTGCGCGAGGTTGTCGCCGGTGTTGATGACGAAGTCGGGCTCGAGGTCGGCCAGCCGCCGAAGCCAGCGCTGCTTGGCGCCCTGGCTCGGTGTCAGGTGGGCGTCGGAGATGTGCAGGACGCGGAGCGGACGGCTGCCCGGCGGCAGCACGGGGATCTCGACCCGGCGCAGCACGAAGGCTCGGCGCTCGATGCCCGCGGCATAGCCCAGCGCAAGGAGCCCGGCCGCGGCGAGGCCGAGTGTGGTCGTCGTCAGGGCGCGCACGGGTCCAGGCTGTCACACCAAGCAGTGCGAGGATGGAGACATGGCCGAGCTGAAGGCGCGAGTACGCCGCGACCTGACCGACGCGATGAAGAGCCGAGACGAGCTGCGAGCGTCGACCCTGCGGCTGGCGCTGACCGCGATCCGCAACGCCGAAGTCGCCGGCAAGGAGCAGCGTGAGCTGTCCGACGGCGAGGTGACCGACGTCCTCGGTTCGGAGGCGAAGAAGCGTCGCGAGGCGGCGCAGGCGTTCGCGGACGCGGGCCGGCCGGAGCTCGCGACCAAGGAGACCGCCGAAGCCGCGATCCTGATGGACTACCTGCCCGAGCAGCTCGACGCGGACGCGATCCAGGTCCTGGTCACCGAGACCGTCGAGGAACTCGGCGTCGCCGGCGAGGGCATGAAGGCAATGGGCCGAGTCATGGGCGCCCTGCAGCCGAAGGTGAAGGGTCGCGCCGAGGGCGGTGTGGTCGCCGCGGAGGTCAAGCGCCAGCTGGGCGCCTGACCACTCGCGGAGATCCGGGCCGCCGTTGCTTAGCGGCCGCCGCCACCTGGGCCGCTGTTGTCGCCGCCAGGTCCTGGGACGGGTGGCCTGGGTCCGGCGAACCGGCCGTCGTTGCCGCCACCGTTGTCGTGGCCCGGCGGACCGCCGCCACCGTGGCCCGGCGGACCGCCACCGTTGTCGCCTCCATCGCCGTTGTCCGGCGGTGGCGGCACGTAGCCCGTGGACGGGTAGATCGTGACGATCTGGCCCTCGTACGCCTCGGTGTTGCCGCCCGGATCGGTGTAGGCCACCGTGCCCTCGGCGTACTCGGAGTTGACCGCCTCGCCGACCGTCGGGTTGAAGCCGGCGTTGCTGAGTGTCGCCTTCGCCTGGTCGATCGACATGCCACCGGTGTCGGGCACGAGCTTGACCTTGCCGCCGAGCTTGGCGTCGTTCGGCGGGTGG